>JAUMWV010000018.1:0-6497 GCA_030529455.1 Propionibacteriaceae bacterium
ACTGCACACGCCAGTGTGTGGGAGACTAGGACATCGCCGAACACAACACAAAAAAGGGCCTTGCCGTTTCGGCAGGGCCCTTTTGCTATCCCCAGATCTTCGCGGCAGCCCTATGGAGAATCCGCACGCTGGCCAGGACGTCGTTGACCGCCAGACGAATCGGAATGCTGCTTCCCGGGGCTCACTCGTGGGACGGCTGACGCGTGCTTGACGCAAGCCCGGCCACCCATGAGCCAGGACGCCTTTCACAAGGACGGAAGGGACCTCGTACAGTCACCAGACGGGGTGTCGTACATGCCCCTTGAGATCAGTCTTCTACGCTCTCCCGGGGAAACCAGCGATTCAGCAGCGGTACAGATCCCACCGGTCAGCTATCTAGGCGGTGGGCCCGGCGGCGTAACCGGTGGCCTCCAGACCGCCAGCGACGGTGTGGGCCGAGGACCATGCCGGGGATGCTCCTCCGGGCAATGGGCCGCCAAGACCTGGGCCCGGCGCCTCGGCCGCTGCTGAACGCGGGGCAGGGACGCTCGCCTCGCCAACGCCGCGCTGGGTGACGAAGGCCCCGGGCCGACGTTGGCCAGGTATGCCACCTCGTCCCGGAGCGGGCGGGTGATGAGGTCAGTTCGCCTGGGACACCGTCGACATGTTGAAGTCGGGGATCCGCAGCGCGGGCATGCAGGTCTTGGTGAAGTCGTCGTTCCACTCCCGGCACAGCGTCAGTTCGCTGGCGGACGCCTCGGTGGCCCGACGCAGCAGATCCAGCGGCGACTCGTTGAACCGGAAGTTGTTGACCCGGGCGACGATCTGCCCGTCCTCGATGAGATAGACCCCGTCGCGGGTCAGCCCGGTCAGCAGCAGAGACTCGGGGTCGACCTCGCGGATATACCAGAGGCAGGTCAGCAACAGGCCCCGCTTGGTGTTGGCGACCAGGTCGGCGAGCGACCCAGCGCCGCCAGCTTCGCAGAACAAGTTCTCGGTGGGGAAAACCAGCTGCGGGTGTGATGCGGTCCGGGGTTCGATGAGGTTGCTCAGAACACCATCGTGCAGCCAGTCGACCCGGCCGACCGGCTCACCATTGTCGCGGACGCTCAGCACACCGGGGTGGTTCTCAGTCACGACCGCGAACTCGGGGCAGGGCAGGTCCGCCGAAGCGGGGTCCGACCACAGCGACACCGGGAGCGTGCACAGGCGTTCGCCCATCCGGGTGGTGCCGTCTGGCCCGGCGAACACACTGCGTCCCTCCCTGGCGTCCCGGCCAGACATCGACCAGTACGCGGTGAGAAGCAGGTCGGCGACGGCACCGGGGGGAAGCAGCACCTCGTAGCGTCCGGGCGGGAGGTCCACCTGATGCTCGCCCCACGCCAGGCGGGCGCTCACCTGCTCGCAGAGAGCGGCGATGTCGACATCGGTGAAGTCCCTGGTGGCCTGTCCCACCCAAGCCGAGTTCGCCGGATCGGCTGCCTTCGCGTTCAGCTCCAGGCGTCCCATGGGGGTTACCGCCCTGCGCCGCAACCCGGCAGAGGTCGCAACCCAGACGGTGCTGAGATGGTGCTCGGCGAAACCGTAGAGCTTGACCCCGGACGCCGCCGCCCGCTCGAACTGTGCGCCCAGGCCGCGGGCCAGCTCGGTGAAGACCTCAATGCTGGTCTCGGTGGCCGGGAGGTGATAGTCCGGGTCAATGTTCGAGGCCGGGAGCGCCTGCCCGCGCCCACCGGCCTTCGCCACCAGTTCCGCGAGCTCTTCTGCCGAATCGACCGGGGCCGACAAGACGTTCTCGTCGTCGCCCTGGAAGACCACGACGGTGGCGGTGCGGCTGTGCGTCTGGCCGTTGGTGGTCAGGGCATTGCCCGCCCAGCGCAGATTCGCCTCGGTCTTCTCGACGACGATGATGCAGCCCTGGCCGAGGCCCGCCATCGCCTGCTCGATCCATTGGGTGACGCTCATGCCCGGCCGCCTTCCGCTTCGGTGTTGAGTACGTTGACGTTCCTGAACAGGGCAGACGGACAGCCGTGGCTGACCGCTGCGACCTGGCCGGGCTGACCCTTGCCGCAGTTCAGCGCACCCCCCAGCAGGTAGGTCTGTGGCCCGCCAAGCCCACTCATGGACCTCCAGAAATCAGTCGTCGTCGCCTGATAGGCGCCGTGCTTCACCATGCCAGCCAGCCGCCCGTCCCTGATCCGGTACCAGCGCTGGCCCGTGAACTGGAAGTTGTAACGCTGCATGTCGATCGACCAGGAATTGTCGCCCACGATGTAATAGCCATCGTCGACCTGGCCGATCAGCCCGGCGGTGTCGGGGCCGCCGGGCAAGGGCTGCAACGACACGTTGGGCATCCGCTGCAGCGGGATGTGCCGGGCCGAGTCGGCGAATGCGCACCCGTTCGACCGCCCCAGCCCGCGCTCTGCTGCCATCTGACGGTTGAGCTGGTAGCCGACGAGCACCCCGTCGCGGATGATGTCGAAGCTCTGGGCGGCGACGCCCTCATCGTCCCAGCCGATCGTGGCCAAGCCATGCTCGGTCACCCGGTCGCCCGTGACATGCATCAGCTCGCTTCCGTAGCGCAGGCTGCCCAACTGGTCGAAAGTGGCGAAACTGGTGCCCGCGTAGGCGGCCTCATAGCCGAGCGCGCGGTCGAGCTCGGTCGCGTGGGCCACGGACTCGTGGATGGTCAGCCACAGGTTCGTCGGGTCGATCACCAGGTCGGCACGCTGCGCGGTCACGTCGGGAGCCTCGACCAGTTCGGCGAGCTGGCTAGGCAATTCGGCGATCTCGGCGTCGAAGTCCCACCCATCGCCGGTCAGGTACTCCCACCCGCGGCCGCTCGGCGGCGCGACGGTCCGCAACGTGTCGAAGCCGCCGCGGTGTACGGCGGTGACGCTGAACGTGGGCAGAATCCGCACCCGCTGCTGCACCGTCCTGGTGCCCGCCAGGCTGGCGAAGAAGGTGTTCTCCTGGACGTAGCTGGCCACGGCGTCGACGTGGCTGACCGTGGGGGAGGCCAGCAACCTCTCGCTCAACTCCGTGAGCCGCCCGACCCGGTCGGACTCGGGCACCTCGAACGGGTTGAGGCGGTAGCTCGACACGTGTTCCCCGACGTGGACGGGCTCGTCGGCCAGTTCGACGGGGGAGCCGATCAGCGGACGCGAGATCGCCGCGACCTTCACCGCCTGCTGCGCGATCCCCGCGGCGGCGTCCGGGGTGAGGGTGATCCCCGAAGCGAAACCCCAGGAACCGTCGTGCACCACCCGCACGCTCAGGCCGATCTCGCGGACATCGCTCGCGGCCTCCAGCCGGGCGTCCCGGAGGACTCGCTCCCCGGTCCTCACGCTCATGACCCGAACGTCGGCATGCGAGGCACCGAGCCGTGAGGCTGCGCTCAGCGCGGCGTCGGCGATCGAGTCGAGGGGCAACGAGCTGAACGTCTCATCCACTGCCATGGGCTGAACCTTACCGAGTCGGGACACTAGGCTGCGTGCATGGGTGTTGCGTTGCGGGTAATCCCGTGCCTCGATGTGCATGACGGCCGCGTGGTGAAGGGCGTCAATTTCGCCAACCTGCGAGACGCCGGTGATCCGGTCGAACTGGCGAAGGCCTATGGCGAGGCTGGTGCCGACGAGCTGGTCTTCCTCGACATCTCCGCCTCGGCCGAGGGCCGCCAGACCACCCGGGAGATGGTGACCAGGTGTGCCGAGACCGTTTTCGTTCCGCTGTGCGTCGGCGGCGGTGTCCGCAGCGTCGCCGACGTGGACGCCCTGCTGCGTGCCGGGGCCGACAAGGTCGGCATCAACACCGGCGCCATCGCCCGGCCCGAGGTCATCGGGGAGATCGCGGAACGTTTCGGCAGCCAGGTGATCGTGCTCAGCGTGGACGCCCGGCGCGAACCGGATCAGCCGTCCGGTTTTGGTGTGACGACGCACGGCGGGCGCCGTTCGGCGGGGCTGGACGCCATTGGCTGGGCCAAGGAGGCGGCCAGCCGCGGGGCGGGGGAGATCCTGCTCAATTCCATGGACGCTGATGGCACGACCGATGGCTTCGATCTCGAACTGCTCAAGGCCGTGCGTGCCGCGGTAGACGTGCCGATCATCGCCTCGGGTGGGGCTGGCAGCGTCCAGCACTTCGTCGATGCAGCGAGGGCCGGTGCCGACGCGCTGCTCGCCGCCAGCGTGTTCCACTACGGCACCCTCACCGTTGGCGAGGTCAAGGCGGGCCTGCGGGAGGCGGGCCTGGAAGTCCGCTGAGAGCACCGCGGGAGAGGCCCGGACCGCGCCCACCGCGAGCCAGGCCAGCGCGTCGATGAGCGGTTGACCAGGACGGGCTGCCCGGGCCCGGTGCCGTTCCGGACAGCCCGGAGCGTAAAGTGCTCGTATGGAGTGTCTGTTCTGCCGCATCGTCGCTGGCGAGATCCCCTGCCGTAGGGTCTACGAGGACGACTTCGCGCTCGCTTTCCTCGACATCAACCCGTGGCACCCTGGCCACACCCTGGTGATTCCGAAACGGCACGTGGCCGACGCGCTCGATGCCCCCGAAGCGCTGACCGAGATCAGTGGCGCCGTGCACACCACCGCCACGCTGCTTCGGGAACGCCTCGAAGCCGACGGCATGAACCTGCTGTCGAATGCGGGTGCGGTCGCGGGGCAGGAGGTGTTCCACCTTCACGTCCACCTGATCCCGCGATACGCCGACAATCCGGGCCTGAGTGCGTTGCGTCAGTCGGCGAACGCATCCGACATCGACGAGGTCTATGCCAAGATCGTCCGGTCGGCGCAACATTGAGGACTTCAGCGGTGGGCCAAGCAGTGAGCCGCGTCCGTCAGCGTGCACCGGTTCTTCCGAAAACGTCTAAGACTGCACTATGCCTGGGTACGAATGGCCGATTGATAAGGAGCGAAGAATGTCCGCGAAACCAGTCAGGATGATCGGCGCAGTGTCCATGGTGGCAGGTGCCGCGACCGCGGCGGCGGGGGTTGCCGCCTGGGTCGCCGTCCGGCGTCAGCTGCGGGGCGAACACATCACGGTACCGGCTGGCGCAGCCTTCCTCCCCGGGCGACGAGTGACCGGGCCCCTCACCGCTTACGCCCAGGCAGAGGCCATCAGGAGAAACGCTGAAGCCGCGACGGGCGGCAAGAGTTTCGCCGACCTGGGCGAGCTGGCCAGCCAGGCGAAAGCCAGCGGCAACGAGGACCTGGTGAAGCATTACCACGAGAAACGGGCAACCGCACAGACCGCGTCCTTCCTGCGCGCCTCACTGATGACATCGGTCATCGGCTTCGGGGTCTCCGCGCTCGTCGCGGGCGTTGGCGTGCTCTTCGGGCTGATCGGATGGGCGCTCTTCAGGCTGACTAGGCCGGGACGCACCCGGTAGGGGCCTGGGGCTACCGGGGCAGCGGCACCCAGCTGGGGCCAGCCCTCCGCGGATGGGGCCCCGGGCACCGGCGGGGTGTCTTGCATTCCGAGACATTCGACCGGGAGATTGACCTCAGCGCCCGCCTGCGGCATCGTGTGAAGCGTGCAGAACACCCTTCTCGTAATTCGCTAGCGTTCCGTTGAATCCGACGGAACGCTTCCCTCGTTTGCCGATCGCGGCAGCGGGGGTTTTTGTTTGAGAAGGCCACGACCGAAGGGACGCAGATGTCGACCGACCACAACCAGGCTCCACCCGCTCTGACCGGCGCCCAGGCGCTGGTGGCATCGCTGGAACACCTCGGTGTCGAAGTAGTGTTCGGTATTCCCGGCGGCGCGATCCTGCCCGCCTACGATCCGCTCTACGACTCCAAGGTCCGCCACATCCTGGTCCGGCACGAACAGGGCGCCGGTCATGCCGCGGAGGGCTATGCGTCCATCACCGGCAAAGTCGGGGTGTGCATCGCAACCTCGGGACCGGGGGCGACCAACCTGGTCACCCCGCTCGCGAATGCCTACATGGACTCCACCCCGATCGTCGCCATCACGGGCCAGGTGCACTCGCAGATGATCGGCACCGACGCCTTCCAGGAGGCCGACATCCGCGGCATCACGATGCCGATCACCAAACACAGCTTCCTCGTGACCCGCACGGAGGACATCCCGCAGGCGCTCAAATCCGCCTTCCACATCGCGGCCAGCGGACGCCCCGGGCCGGTGCTGGTCGACATCGCCAAGGACGCGCTGGTCAACGCGGTGCCGTTCGTCTGGCCAGACGAAATCGACCTGCCGGGCTACCGGCCTCCGTTCAAGCCGAACCTGCGCCAGATTCGGGAGGCGGCCAGGGCGATCGCCGCCGCGACCCGCCCGGTGCTGTACGTCGGCGGCGGCGTGGTGAAAGCCCGCGCCTACGCCGAGCTCGCCCGCCTGGTCGAGATCACCAAGATCCCCGTCGTGACCACCCTGATGGCCCGGGGCTGTTTCCCCGACAGCCACGAGCTCAACTTGGGGATGCCGGGCATGCACGGCACGGTCGCCGCGGTCGGTGCGATCCAGCGCTGCGATCTGCTGATCGCGGTCGGCACGCGCTTCGACGA
>JAUMWV010000018.1:6597-26618 GCA_030529455.1 Propionibacteriaceae bacterium
GTCGGCGACTGCAAACTCACCCTGCGGGAACTGGGCAACCACCTCAACGACCTCGACCTGCCTGACCTGTCCGGCTGGCATCACTTCGTGGGATCGATCCGCAAGCGCTACCCCATGAAGTGGGAGGAACCGGACGAGGGGGTGCTCAGCCCGCAGCAGGTCATCCGCCGCATCGGGGAGCTGAGCGGCCCGGACACGATCTTCGTCTCCGGCGTCGGCCAGCACCAGATGTGGGCGGCGCACTTCCTGCCGATGGAGAAGCCGGGACGCTGGCTCAACTCCGGCGGGGCGGGGACCATGGGCTACTGCGTCCCGGCGGCCATGGGCGCGAAGGTCGCCGACCCCGACGCCCTCGTCTGGGGCATCGACGGGGACGGCTGCTTCCAGATGACCAACCAGGAACTGGTGACCTGCGCGCTCAACAACATCCCGATCAAGATCGCGGTCATCAACAACAACGTGCTCGGGATGGTCCGCCAGTGGCAGACGCTGTTCTACAACTCGCGGTATTCCAACACCGACCTGCACACCGAGCGGGTGCCCGATTTCCAGAAACTCGCCGAGGCCATGGGATGTGTGGGGCTGCGGGCCGAGCGTCCGGACGAGGTCGATGGCGTGATCGCTCAGGCCCTGGCCATCAACGACCGTCCCGTGGTGGTCGAGTTCGTGGTCAACAAGAACGCGATGGTGTGGCCGATGGTGCCCGCGGGCACCAGCAACGACGACATCCAAGTCGCCCGCGACATCGCCCCGAACTGGGAAGAGGAGATCCTGTGAGCACCCACACCCTGAGCGTCCTGGTCGCCAACAAGCCAGGTGTCTTGACCCGCATCGCCGGGCTGTTCAGCCGCCGCGGCTTCAACATCGAATCGCTGGCGGTCGGCCCGACCGAGCGCGAGGACATTTCGCGCATGACGATCGTCGCTGACGTCGAAACGCTGCGTGACCTGGAACAACTGGTCAAGCAGCTGCACAAACTCGTCGAGGTGCTCAAGATCATCGAATTGGACGAGAACCTCGTCGCCCGGGAATTGGTCCTCATCAAGGTCCGTACCGACCTGGGCAACCGCAGCCAGGTCATCGACGTCGTCGAGCTGTTCCGCGGCAAGGCCGTGGACGTCAGCCACGAGACCATCACGATTGAGGCCACCGGCAGCCGCGAGAAACTGGACGCCCTCGTGCGGATGCTGGAACCCTATGGCATCCAGGAACTGGTGCAGTCCGGCCAGGTCGCGCTGGGGCGCGGCGCGAAGGCGATCACCGACAAGACCCGAAACCGCTGAAAGAAACCGAAGAAGAGGGAAACCAATGGCTGAGATGTTCTACGACTCCGACGCCGACCTGTCGATCATCCAGGGACGCAGCGTCGCCGTCATCGGATACGGCTCACAGGGCCACGCCCACGCCCTGAGCCTGCGCGATTCCGGCGTGGATGTCCGCGTCGGCCTGCGCGAGGGTTCGCCGTCGCGCGCGAAAGCCGAGGCCGAGGGGCTGCGGGTGGTCAGCGTCGCCGAGGCCGTGGAGGAGGCCGACCTGGTCATGATCCTCGCCCCGGATCAGGTGCAGCGCAAGCTCTACGCCGAGGAGATCGCCCCCCACCTGGTGCCCGGGGACGCGCTGTTCTTCGCCCACGGCTTCAACATCCGCTTCGGCTACATCACCGCCCCCGAAGGCGTCGACGTCTGCATGGTCGCGCCGAAGGGGCCCGGCCACCTGGTGCGCCGCGAGTATTCCGAGGGGCGCGGCGTCCCCGCGATCATCGCGGTCGAGGTGGACGCGACCGGCAACGCCTGGCCGCTGGCGCTGAGCTACGCCAAGGCGATCGGGGCGCTGCGTGCGGGCGGCATCAAGACCACCTTCACCGAAGAGACCGAGACCGACCTGTTCGGTGAGCAGGCCGTGCTGTGCGGCGGTGCGTCCGCGCTGATCCAGGCCGGGTTCGAGACCCTGGTCGAGGCGGGCTACCAGCCCGAGGTCGCCTACTTCGAGTGCCTGCACGAACTGAAGCTCATCATCGACCTCATGTACGAGGGCGGCATCGCCAAGCAGCGCTGGTCGATCAGCGACACCGCCGAGTTCGGCGACTACGTCTCCGGCCCGCGGGTCATCGACGCCCGGGTGAAGGAGAGCATGAAGGAGGTGCTCGCCGACATCCGCAGCGGCGCCTTCGCGAAGCGGTTCATCGAGGACCAGGACGCCGGGGCGCCCGAGTTCAAGCGGCTGCGCGCCCAGGGCGAGGCCCACCCGATCGAGGCCACCGGACGCGAACTGCGCAAGCTGATGAGCTGGGTGAAGGGCTCCGACGACGACTACGTCGAGGGAACCGCCGCTCGCTGATGAAACTGCGACACCACCAGCGGTGAGGCGCTGGCTGCTTGGCACCAGCGCCTCACCGCTGGTGGGCGCCGCGGCTGGATCGTGCTGCCGCCGGGGGCGGGCAAGACCCTGGTGGGGGTGGAGGCGGTCCGGGCTAGCGGGCGCCAGGGTGTGGTGTTCGCCCCCAACACCGCGATCCAGGCCCAGTGGTGTGCGGCCTCACCGGGGCTGCGCTGCCTCACCTACCAGGCGCTGGCGGTATTCGACCCCGACGCCGACGACGAACTGGAATCGGTCGTCTCCCGCCTGCACCCGAACGGGCTCGCGCTGATTGAGGAACTCGCAGCCAGCGACAGCCTCATGATCGTCCTGGACGAGTGCCACCACCTGCTGCGCACCTGGGGAAGGCTCCTGGCCGAGGTGCTGGAGCGGCTGCCCGACGCGCTGGTGCTCGGGCTGACCGCGACCCCCGCCGCGTCCATGACGGCGGCCGAAGCCGAGCTGGAGGCCGAACTGTTCGGCACCATCACCTATGCCGCGACGATTCCCGAGGTTGTGGTCGCCGGCGACCTGGCGCCGTTCGCCGAACTCGCCTGGCTGACCAGCCCGACCCCCACCGAGCAGGACTGGCTCGGCAGGCACGAGGTGCGGGTGAACGAGTTCATCACCCACCTGACCGGCCCGGACCTGGCCAGCGTCCCCCTGCTGGCCTCGATCGACGGGCTGACCGGTGCCGCGTGGGCCGACGTTGAGCGGGTGCGTCCCCGGCTGGCGGACGCCGTGCTGCGCCTGCACCACGCGGGCCTCGCCGGGCTGCCGGACGCCGCCGTGCTCCGGGAACGGCACCGCCGCCAGCCGGACCTCGCCGACTGGGTGGAGGTGCTCAACCACTGGCTGCGCCCGCTGGCGGGCAGCGCGGACCCGCGCGACGAGGCCCTGATCGCCGAGCTCGCCGCGCTGCTGCCCAGCCTCGGCCTGCGCTGGACCCGCCGGGGCATCGTCGCCGGGACACCGACGGTCGATCGGATTCTGGCCCGCAGCGCCGCGAAGGCCCAGGCCGCGGTAGACCTGGTCACGGTGGAGGCCGACACGCTGGGCGCGGGGCTGCGGGCCCTGGTGCTGTGCGACTTCGAGCGGGTCAGCGCCGTGCCGCGGAGCCTGGGCGACGTGGTGGACCCGGGTGCTGGCTCGGCCCGGCAGGTGCTGCGGGAACTGCTGGCGGACCGCCGGACCCGCGAGCTGCGGCCCGTGCTGGTCACGGCATCGACGCTCGCGGGCGCCCCAGATACCCTGCGCGACGTCGCCCGCCTCGCCGACCTCCAGCGGGGGATTCGGGGACTCAGCGTGGAGGACGACGCCGGCATCGCCCGCCTGACCGGGTGGGGGCCGCGCCAGTGGGTGCCGGTCGTGACGGCCATGCTGGAGGACGGTGACACCAACGTGCTGGTCGGCACCCGCGGCCTGCTCGGGGAGGGCTGGGACGCGCGCAGTGTCAACTGCCTGATCGACCTCACCGCCGCGACCACCCCGGGTGCTGTAGTGCAGATGCGGGGCAGGGCGCTGCGGATCGACCCCCGCCAGCCCGGCAAGGTCTCGGTCGCCTGGTCGGTGGTCTGCATCACCGACGGCCTGCTGGGCGGCGCCGACTGGGCCCGCCTCGTCCGGAAACACGAGGGCTACGTCGGGCCGGACGCCGCGGGCAGCATGGTCGATGGGATCGGCCACCTCGACGACTCCCTGAGCGCCCACCAGCCGCCGGGCCTGGACCGCATCCATGAGCTCAACGCCCGCGCCATCCTGCGCTCGCAGCGCCGCGCCGACATCGCCGAGGCCTGGGCCCAGACCCGGGACGCCGGGGCGCGGCTGCGTTCCGTGGTGCGGGCGCGCCGCGCGGCGACGCAGCCAGAACCAGTGCCGCTCGGCCTGACCCCCCCGGTCCCGGTGCGGCGACGCCGGGAGGTCGCGCTGCCGGTGCTGACCGGGCTGGCGATCCTGCTGGCCGGGCTGGGGCAGTTCTGGCTCGCCGCGGCGGTCGTGGGTGCGGCCCTGGCCGCGTTCGGCGTCCGGCTAGGCAGCACCTCGCGGGCGCTGCGCGGGCTGGCCGAACCGCCGTCGGTGCTCAGCGTTGCCGCGGCGGTAGCGGACGCGATGCACGCCGCGGGGCTGGTCGACGCGGGCTCCACCCAGGTCAGCGCGGAGCTGGTGGGTGAGGAGATCAGGTGCTTCATCGCCGGGGTGGATGCTGGCCAGTCCGCCCTGTACGCCGAGGCCCTCGACGAGGCTTTACAACCGGTCGCCGACCCACGCTACGTGGTCTCGCGACACGTGGTCACCGCGGTGAACGCGACCACGCTGATGCGGGCAGCCTGGACTGGGCGGCTGGCGGACGCGCAGACCTGGCACCCCGTGCCGAGCGCGCTGGGGAGGCGGCGCCGCGACGCCGAGGCCTACCACCGGGCGTGGAACCGCTGGGTCGGGGAGGGGGAGTTGTTGTACACCAGGTCCCCGGAGGGGGAGGGCGTCCTGGCTGCCGTCCGGGGCGAGGACCCGTGGCGGTTGAGCACCGCGATCCGCCTGCATTGGGGCTGAATACCAGAATCGCTGGCCTCACCTTCTTATGGGGTGAGACGATGGATCTTTGAAGGCGAGGGAGGATGTCATGGGAGTGGATCTCGCGGCAGTCGAGCGGGTCGTCGATGAGGCCGCGCCCAGGGTGCCTGGCCTGGCGGTCGCGGTGGTCGGCACCGATGGCGAGCCCGCGCTGTTCCTGCGCGGTGCCGCCGACGTGGCGAAGAAACGCCCCATCGACGAGGCGACGGTCTTTCGTATCGGTTCGATCTCCAAGACCTACACCGCCATGGCGTTCATGCGGCTGGTCGAGCGTGGCCTCGTCGGCGTGGACGACGCTGTCGGGCCGGTGCTGGGCGACGTGCTGTCCGGGACGTGGGCGTCCGAGGTCACCTATCGCCACCTGTTGACCCATACCGCCGGTCTCGGTGAGGTGCGCCACCTTCCCGACCTGTGGGGCTGTGTCCTTTCGCTCGGGGTCTGCCCCGGGAGGTCGGCGCCGAGCCTGGAGGAGTACTACGCGCGCGGGGTGCGGCAGTGCCGCCGCCCGGGGGAGTGGACCTACGCCAATCACGGTTTTGGGCTGCTCGGCTTGGCGATCGAACGTCTCACCGGGGAGGGGTTCGCCGCGCACCTGCGCAGGCTCATGAGCGGCCTCGGGCTGGAGCACGCCGATTACGAACGGACACCACACCTCAGCGCCCACCTGGCCCGCGGCTACCGCGGCACGGCACCCCGCTGGTCCGAAACCCCGGACTACGACATCGCGGTCGCGCCAGCGGGCTCCATCTTGTCGGACGTCGCCGACCAGGCCCGCTACGCCCAGGCGCTGCTGCGGGGCGTGCCCGGGGTGCTCTCGCCCGAGGGGTGGGCGGAGATGACCCGGCCCCAGCTGCGCCCGCTGGCGAAGCTGCCGGGCATGGGCCTTGGCTTCATGACTCGCGATGTCGCCGGGATCGAGACCATCGAACACGGAGGCGGCTGGGTCGGTTTCGTGTCGATGATGATCGCGGCACCGGCGGAGGGGGTCGCGGTGGTCGCCTTCTCCAACCACCAGTCGCCGGTCCCGGGCAGGGTCGCCGACGAGGCCCTGCGTGCCGCCCTGGGCAAGCCCAGCGGAGACGACGAGTACGCCCGACATTCCGGACGGATCGCCCGCCATTTCCCCGACTACGTCGGCGTCTATGGTCCGGCCGGGGGCGGTGTGAACGCCAACTTCCGCCACCTCGGCGAAGGGTGGGAGACCGAGATCGTCCGGCACGGCGACGGTCTGGCGCTGAGGCGGGCGTGGGGTGAGTTCCGGCGTCCCGCGCGCCTGGCCGCCACGGAGGTCGAGGACGTGTTCGCCGTCCGGACCAGGAAGGGCCTGGCACATATCGGTTTCGTCCGGGACGGGCAGGGCCGCGTGACCGG
The DNA here is from genome assembly GCA_030529455.1 of Propionibacteriaceae bacterium. Lineage (GTDB taxonomy): Bacteria > Actinomycetota > Actinomycetes > Propionibacteriales > Propionibacteriaceae > JAUMWV01. The sequence goes on from JAUMWV010000018.1 coordinate 12,895, forward strand.
CCTCGTCGACGGTCGGCAGAGCCTGCGGCGGCTGGGGCGTCCCGGGGCACGGACGCTGGGCCTGGTGGGCGTGAGCGTGGCGGCCGGGATGGCCGCCCGGGCGATCCTCCGCAGGCGGCAGGCGAGGGGCTGATAGAATCGAAGGCAGTTACGAGAAGGGCCTTGGGTGACGACATTCCTAGTGATCGGCGGATTGGGCATCGCTTTGCTCCTGGTCTCTCTCGTGCTCGGTGATGTGCTGGGCGACCTAGACGTGGACATGCCCCTGCTCGATTCCGATCTGTTCTCGACGGCCAGCCTCGCCGGTTTCCTCGGTGCCCTGGGCTTCGCCGGGGCGGCGACGCTGCACCTCACCGAGATCATGGTGCTGGCCATCGCCGTGGGCATCGTCGCGGGCTTGGGATTCGCCTGGGGGGCGATCAAGCTGAGCCACTTCCTCAAACGTGGTGAACTAAGCGATGCCTACACCACCCACAGCTTGATCGGGGCGGACGCCCTGGTCATCACGGACATCCCGGCGGGTGGCTTCGGCGAGATCCGGCTCAGCGTCCGTGGTCACGTCACCAAACTCAATGCTCGGGCCCTTGAGGATCTCCCCACGGGAACCGAGGTGTGGATCTCCGGCGTCGTCTCGCCGACGGCCGTCGAAGTCAGCCCCACAATGCCTGAACTTGCTCCGTAACCTGACCTAGTTCCGTAGGAGGACAACCGTGCCCGTATTCGTCGTCAGCCTCATCGGCCTGATCGTCTTGGTTGTGCTGCTGGTCGTGCTGATCATCAGCCGCTACAAGGTGGCGAAACCGAACGAGGCCTACATCGTCACCGGCCGCAGGGGGAAGGAGGTGCGCACAGAGGCTGGCGTGGTGTCCACCGACCTGTCGGGTCAGAAGGTGGTCATGGGCGGCGGGGTGTTCGTGATCCCGTTCATCCAGCGCCTGCACGTCCTGGACCTGTCCAGCCGCCGTATCATGGTGACGATCCGCAACGCGGTCTCTGGTCAGGGCATCAAGCTCAACGTGGACGGTGTCGCCATCGTCAAGGTGGGTGGCAACGAGGACTCCATCCGCGCCGCCGCGCAGCGATTCCTCGGGCAGCAGGACGAGATCGAGACCTTCACTCAGGAGACCCTCGCCGGTTCGCTGCGGTCGATCGTCGGTTCCCTCACGGTCGAGCAGATCATCCGGGATCGCGCGGCCTTCGCCCAACGGGTCACCGACGAGTCCGAGGCCTCACTGACCGGTCAGGGGCTGGTCCTCGACACCTTCCAGATTCAAGACATTTCCGACGACGGCACGTACCTCAACGACCTTGGCCGTCCCGAGTCGGCGCGGGTCGGGCGCCAGGCGGCGGTCGCCGAGGCGGAGGCCCGCCGGGAGGCGGAGCAGGCCCAGCTGGCGGCCGAGCAGCAGATCGCTATCAGCCAGCGTGAGCTGATCCTGAAGAAGGCCGAAATCAAGGCCGAGACCGATGCCGCGATGGCGCAGGCCTCGGCCGCCGGGCCGCTGGCGCAGGCCGACCGCGACCAGGCGATCCTGACCGAGCAGGAGAAGGTCGCCGTCCGGCAGGCCGCGCTGAAGGAACGCCAGCTCGACACCGAGGTCCGCCGCCCCGCGGACGCCGAACGCTACCGGGTGGAGACTGAGGCGGAGGCCCGCCGCAACGCCGAGATCTTCGAGGCGGACGCGCGCAAGGCTGCGGCGATCGCGGCCGCCGAGGCGGAGGCCGAGAAGGCGCGTCTCGTCGGTGCCGGTGAGAAGTCGCGGCGTTCGGCGCTGGCTGAGGCCGAGGCGATCGAGGGCGCTAAGCGAGGCGAGGCCGAGCGGGCCCGTCGCGTCGCCGAGGCCGAGGCTGTCCGTGCCGAGGGTGAGGCGCGGGCCGCGGCGGTGCTGGCGGTTGGCCAGGCCGAGGCCGAGGCCATGGACAAGCGCGCCGCCGCGTTCAAGCAGTACAACGAGGCGGCCGTGCTGCAGATGCTGGTTGAGGTGCTGCCCCAGGTCGCCGAGAAGGTGTCGGCACCCATCTCGGCGATCGACCAGCTCACGGTGGTCTCGACCGAGGGCGCGGGAGCGCTGCCCAAGCAGGTCACCAACAACGTCGTGCAGACGCTGGAGATGATCAAGAACACCCTCGGGATCGACCTGACCCAGATCCTGGACAAGTACAAGACCGCGGCCGTCGAGAAGGGCGAGGTGGTCTCCGAGTAACGACCGGACGCGAGGCGGGGGCGGCTGGCGGACGATCCACCGGCCGCCCCTAGTCGTGACCCGGTGTTCTGGGGGATTCTCCGCGGCTAACGCAGCGGGTTGAGCTCGGCCTTGGTGATGATGCTGCCCTCGACGCCCCAGCCGGTCGCGATGAGGCGCCAGTCCTCAGAGTCCATCAGGTGCTGCAGCGCCCGCCGGATCGCCTCGCTCAGCTCCGGATCGTTCTTCGCGACGGCGACGCCCCGGGGGGAGGCGTCCCGGACGGGACCGATCGGGGTGATGCGTCCTCTCGAGTGGATCACGGCGTACTGGGTTAGGGTCGAATCGGTATGGGCGAGATCGATCTCCTCGCGGACCAGAGCGGCAATGAGTCCGGGCCCGGTGGTGTGGGGCACCACGGTGAGGGCAGGCTGGTTGTCCGAGGCGCAGCGGGTAGCCTTCGCGTTAGCGTCGTCGTGGTATCGGGTTTTCTCTAGGACACCGACGCGTAGGCCGCACAGTTTCTCTGGGTCGAGCGGGTCAAGCTCGTGTTTCTTCGCGGACGGGGCCCCGAACATCGCCCCGATCGTGATGTAGGTGAACAGGTTGGCTTGCCGTTGCCGATCCGGGGTGATCTCGACTGAGGAAATCGCGATATCGAAACTGCTGCCGAGGCCCGGGATGAGGTCGCCCGGGGCCGCGGGCACGATCTCGGTATCGACCCCCAAGACGCGTCCGAGCGCGGTTACAAGGTCGATCTCGTAACCGATCGGCGCGGATCCTTCGGAGGTCCGGAACGCTGCCGGGGCCCCGCTGAGCGACGATCCGACGAGCATCCTGCCCCTAGCCCTGATCCTTTCGGGAAGCAGCGCGGCAATCTCGCTCGACCTCGTTACCCGTGAGGTGTTGTGGGTGTGGTCGATCCCAACATGGCAACCGGCGCTCGGCGGATCGCTCGGCCACGGCGGCCCCTGGATGGGACTACAAGTCGGTCGGGAGGAGGCCCCACCGGCACACCCTGCCAGGACCAGCGCGCCCACGATCAGCGCGGACAGCGTCATTCGCATACGCGGCTCTTTCCTCGTCGTCTCGAAGGACGACTCTACTCAGCTCAGGGCCGCGGCGATGGCGTCCCCCACCTCGTGGGTGCGGCGCGAACCGCTCCGGGACGCGAGGTCGGCCTCGACCGCCGCCTCGATGCGCGCGGCATCGTCTCTGCGTCCGAGGTGGTCGAGCAGCAGCGCCATGGAGGAGATCGCCGCGGTGGGGTCGGCGATGCCGCGCCCGGCGATGTCGGGTGCCGAACCGTGCACGGGTTCGAACATGCTGGGGTAGTCGCCGCTGGTGTTGATGTTGGCGCTCGCGGCCAGGCCGATGCCGCCGGTGACCGCGGCCGCGAGGTCGGTCACGATGTCGCCGAACAGGTTGTCGGTGACGATGACGTCGAATCGGGCCGGGTCGACCACCATCGCGATCATGGCGGCGTCGATGTGGAGGTAGTCCCGCTCGACCTCGGGGTAGTGTTCACCGACCTCGGCGAAGATCCGGTTCCAGAGCCCACCGGCGTGGACCAGCACATTGTGCTTGTGCAGCAGCGTGATCTTCTTGCGGCGGCGCATCGCCCGCTCATAGGCGTCCCGGACTACCCGCTCGACCCCGAAGGCGGTGTTCACGCTGACCTCGGTCGCGAGCTCGTGCGGGGTACCGGCGCGCACGGCGCCACCGTTGCCGCAGTAGAGGCCCTCGGTGCCCTCGCGGACGACGACGAAATCCACTGGGCCCGCGCTGACGACGGCGTCGGCGAGGGGCGTGGCGACCCCCGGGTAGAGCTTGCTGGGGCGTAGGTTGACCCCATGATCGAAGGCGAAGCGCAGCTTGAGCAGCAGCCCGCGTTCCAGGAGTCCGCTCGGGATCTGGGTCGAGCCCGGGGCGGCGCCGACCGCGCCGAGGACGATGGCGTCCGCTTGGGCCAGTTCGGCTAGCACCGAGTCTGGCAGGACCTCCCCGGTGCGCAGCCACCGGTCGGCGCCCAGGTCGTAGTCGACGAACGCGAAGGCGTCCTCGCCGACGCAGGCCTTGAGCACCTTGATCGCCTCCGCGGTCACCTCGGGGCCGATGCCATCGCCGCCGATCACGGCCACGGTTGGGGTCACAGTCATGCGGCATAGCCTAACCATCGTCCGGTAGGCGAGACGCGATGACCACCTGGTGGACGTGGGCGGCACACTGGGGCCACCTTGGAATCAGGAGAGATATGACCATCACACCAGTGCCGCCTGAGACATTCCATATCTTCGACACCACACTGCGCGACGGGGCGCAACAGGAGGGGATGCAGCTCAGCGTCTCGGACAAGCTCAAGATCGCTGGCTATCTCGACGAGCTGGGCGTGACCTTCATCGAGGGCGGGTGGCCGGGCGCCAACCCCGCCGACACCGCCTTCTTCGCCGAGGCCCAGCACCTCGGCTTGCGCAGGGCCGAACTGGTGGCCTTCGGCGAGACTCGCCGGGCGGGTGGACGCGCGGCCGACGACCCGCTGGTCGCCGCGTTGCGGGACGCGGGCACCTCGACGGTGTGCCTGGTCGCCGAGAGCCACGCCGGGCACGTCGAGCGGGTATTGCGCGCGAGCCTGGCGGAGAACGTAGAGATGGTCCGCGACACGGTGGCCCACCTGGTTGGGGAGGGCAAGCGGGTGTTTGTCGATTGCGAGCATTTCTTCGATGGCTACCGGTGCAACCCGGCCTACGCGCTGGAGGTGGTGCGGGCCGCGGCCGAGTCCGGGGCCGAGGTGGTCGTGCTCTGCGACACCAGCGGGGGGATGCTGCCCAGCGCCATGGGGGACGTGGTGGGGGCTACCTCGGCGATCGGCGTCGATCTGGGGGTGCACTGCCACAACGACACCGGGTGCGCCGTCGCGAACACCATCGCCGCGGTCGAGGCCGGGGTGATGCACGTGCAGGGCACCATCAACGGCTACGGGGAACGTACCGGCAACGCCGACCTGACCTGCGTCATCCCCAACCTGCAGCTCAAGTTCGGCTGGCCGTTACTGCCGCCCGAACAGCTGGCGGAGCTGACCCGGATCTCGCACGCCATCGCCGCGGTGACCAGCCAGCCCGCGCAGCGCGGCCAGCCCTATGTCGGCGCGTCTAGCTTCGCGCGCAGGGGAGCGCCGTCAGCAGCCCGGGTGGACGAGGCCTCGGATCAGCACGTCGACCCCGCGCTGGTCGGCAACCGCACGGGGAAGCCGGTCTCCGCCATGGCAGGGCGGGCCAGCATCCAGGTCAAAGGTGAACAGCTCGGCTTCGACGTGAGCGACCGCGACCTCGCCGCCACAATCACTGTCGCCGTGCAGGAGCGCGAGGCCCGAGGCTATGCCTACGAGACAGCCGATGCGTCCTTCGAGCTGCTGTTGCGCGAGCAGCTCGGCGTGCTGCCCCAGGTGTTCGAGGTGCGGAGCTGGCGGGTACTCACCGGGCAGCGGGCCGGGGGCGAGACGGTCTCGGAGGCCACGGTCGAGCTGACCGTCAGTGGCCGGGGGCAGGCCACCGTGGGGGAGGGCAACGGCCCGCTCGACGCCCTCGATTCGGCGCTGCGTCAGGCCTTGTCTTCGGCCTATCCGCAGGTCAACGAGTATGAATTGACCGACTACCGGGTGCGCATCCTCGCCGACGGGCACGGCACGGAGGCCATCGTCCGCACGTTCATCGACACCGTTCACGGTGAGTGCACCTGGACCACACTGGGAGTCGGCACCAATGTGGTGGAGGCGAGCTGGGAGGCGCTCACCGAGGCCTACCGCTATGGCCTGACGAGGGTGGCGCGGGACTGACGCTGGCGGCCTGGCCGATGGCCGAAAATCGGTTGCCGCCGGTCGGGCCGGTTTGTCAGGATGCGGCCATGAGCCTGAGCATCCGGGTGCTGGACCCCAGCTGTGACGCCGACCTGGACGACTACTTCGCGTTCGACCGGTCGGTAGACGAGGCCCTCACCGGCGGCTGCGACTACCAGACGCTGGAGCGCTACCGGCTCCTGGCTAGCGACACTGTCTACGCGCGGCGGCTGCGGCTGATCGCCAGCGAGGGAGGGGTCGTGCGGGGCAGCGCGCTACTCGAGCTGCCCCTGCGGGAGAACCTGGACATGGCGATGTTCTTCGTCTCCGTGCACCCCAGGCTGACCAACACAAGGGTCGCCGAGGCGCTGGCTGAGGAGGCCGCGGCGGCCGCAGCCGGGGCCGGGCGGGAGAAGCTATCGATGTGGGGCGTCGTCCCGGGCGAGGGGGACCCGGACGACCCCGCCCTCCTGAGCAACCGCATCGCGGCCCGCCTCGGGCTGAGCCGCAAGAGCCTCGCGGTCGCCCGGGTCGCCCCGCTGCCGGTGCCTCAGCGGCGCCTCGAGCAACTCGGTGCGTCGGTGGCGGCCAGGAACGGGGGATACCGCGTCCTCACCTGGCGGGACCGGACGCCCGAGGAATACCTGGACGCGATGTGCGCCCTGCACCGCCAGCTCGACCTGGACGAGCCGGACGAGGACTACGAGGGCGAGGTTCCCGACTACACCCCGGAGCGAATCCGCTACCTGGAACAGCGCCGCCAGGACACCGGCAGGGCGGCGATCGTGGCGGTCGCCGCCGCCCCCGGCGGGGAGCTGGTCGCTCATTCGGAGGTGCAGTTCAGCACGCACCCGGCCTCGACGCTGGCGTGGCAGGAGAACACCATCGTCATGCCCGGACACCGCGGGCACGGCCTCGGGCTGACCCTCAAACTCGCCAGCCACGCCGCGCTCCCAGAGGCCGCGCCGGGCATCCGGCAGATCGTCACCTGGAACTCCCACGTGAACCCCCAGATGATCGCCATCAACGAGGCGCTCGGCTACCGGCCACGGTTCCGCGAGATCTGCTACCAGCCCTAGCCCCGCCCGCCCGACGGCGCCGCTAGTGGCAGCGCCGGTCCTCGGGGGTGACAGCCCGCCTACCCAGGCTCCGCTCAGCCGATCCGGTCGATGATGAGTGGACGCGGGGCGGGGGCCTCGTCACCGATGGCGTACCCGCCATCCAGCGCGGCTAGGCCGCGCGGCAGCGCCTGTTCTTCGTCGGTCAGCAGGGTGAACAGCCGCTGACCGGCCGTGACCCGTTCGCCCTCCTTGGCGTGCATGACGACGCCCGCCCCCGCCTGCACCGGGTCACCCTGCCGGGCTCGCCCGGCGCCCAGGCGCCACGCCGCCATCGCGACCGGCATGGCGTCGATGCGGGTCACGACCCCGTTCCGCTCGGCCGTGACGATCTCGCTGTATCGGGCCTTGGGCAGGGGAGCGTCCGGGTCTCCGCCCTGGGCGCGGATCATCACCTTCCACACATCCATCGCCCGCCCGGACGCGAGCACCGCGGCCGGGTCGGTGTCGACCCCGGCACCGGCCAGCATCTCCCGGGCCAGCGCCAGGGTCAGCTCGACCACATCGGCCGGGCCCCCGCCAGCGAGCACCTCGACCGCCTCGGCCACCTCGATGGCGTTGCCCGCGGTCAGCCCGAGCGGGGTGTTCATGTCGGTGAGCAGCGCGACGGTGTTGACCCCGGCTTTCTTGCCGAGCGTGACCATGCGGGTCGCCAGCAGCCGGGCCCGCTCCTCGTCCTTCATGAACGCCCCCGACCCGACCTTGACGTCGAGCACCAGGGTGCCCGTGCCTTCGGCGATCTTCTTGCTCATGATGGAACTGGAGATCAGCGCGGTCGACTCGACCGTGCCGGTGACGTCGCGCAGCGCGTACAGTTTCCGGTCCGCCGGGGCCAGCCCCGACCCGGCGCCGCAGATGACCGCGCCGACGCGGTCGAGCTGGTCCAGCATCTCGTCGTTGCTGAGCAGGGCGCGCCACCCGGGGATCGCCTCCAGCTTGTCCAGGGTGCCGCCGGTGTGGCCGAGCCCGCGTCCCGACAGCTGCGGCACCGCCACCCCACACGCCGCGACCAGGGGAGCCAGCGGCAGCGTGATCTTGTCGCCCACCCCGCCGGTGGAGTGCTTGTCGGCGGTCGGGCGGGACAGCGACGAGAAGTCCAGCCGCTCCCCGGTCTCGATCATCGCCTGGGTCCACCAGCCCAACTCCTCGTCGGTGAGGTCGTTGAAGAAAATCGCCATCGCCAGCGCCGACATCTGCTCATCGGCCATCTCACCCCCGGTGAAGGCACGGATCAGCCAATCGACCTGCTCCCGGGTGAAGGTGCCCCCGTCTCTCTTATGGCGGATCAACTCGACTGCGCTGTACGTCTGCATCAACCCAGTATGGCAGGGCGCGCATTAGGCTATGGCCCATGCGCATCGCCCGATTCACCACCGCCGGTTCCGACCCGGCCTACGGCATCGTCGAACTCGCCGTCGACGGCGGAGAACACCCCGACACCATCGCCACGCTGACCGGCGATCCGCTCGCCGGGATGAAGGTCAACTACACCGGAGAGCGCCACCCGCTGGACGACGTGCGCCTGCTGGCACCGGTGATCCCGCGCAGCAAGATCATCGGGGTGGGACGCAACTACGCCGACCACGCCGCCGAACTGGGCAACGAGGTGCCCGAAGCGCCGCTGCTGTTCTTCAAACCGAACACCACCGTCATCGGCCCGGGGGACGCCATCGTGTGCCCCGAAGCCACCAGCGACCTGCACTTCGAGGGCGAGCTGGCCGTCGTCATTGGGCGGATCGCCCGGCAGGTGCCGCCGGAGCGGGTCGGTGAGGTCATCTTCGGCTACACCATCGCCAACGACGTCACCGCGCGCGACCTGCAGCAGGCCGAGGGGCAGTGGACGAGGGCGAAGGGGTGGGACACCTTCTGCCCGATCGGGCCGTGGATCAACACGCACGCCACGGTGGAAGAGGCCGGGCACTGGGCGATCGAGACCCGGCTGGGTGACCAGGTGCGCCAGTCGGCGAACACGTCGCAGATGGTGCGCTCGATCACCGACCTGGTGTGTTACATCTCGGAGTTCACCACGCTCCTGCCCGGAGACCTCATCCTCACCGGCACCCCCGCCGGGGTCGGGCAGATGCGTCCGGGGGACGTGGTGAGCATCGAGATCGACTCGCTCGGCACGCTGTCCAATCCCGTGGTGTCCCCGTGACGCAACCAGCCCTGCCCTGGCAGTTGCCGCCCAGCGAACCGCCCAGCGGGGTCTCCTACCCGCAGGTGCTGCGCACCCCGACCTATTCGCCCGCCCGCTCCCTCATGGGGACGCTCGTTGCCCTCTCGGCCTACCTGCTGGTCGTTCCGGTGGTTGGGCAGGGGCTGCTGGTCACCTTCTGGTGGCTGAACGGCCAGCCGGACCGGGCCACCTACCTCAAGGCGGCGGCCGCCTACGAGCTGCCCGAAGGGCTCGTCGCCGGGCACATCGCTCTGGCGATGCTGATCCCGATCTCGCTGCTGGTCTACCGCTACGCTCATGCGGTTGCGCCGCGGTGGCTCGCGTCCGTGCAGCCGGGCATCCGGTGGCGCTACCTGGTCGCGTGCCTGCTGGTCGCCCTGGTGGCCCTCAACGGGGTGATGTGGCTGTCCCTGATCGGTAAACCGTGGCCGTTCGGCCAGGCGCAACCCGGCTGGGCCTGGTTCGTGGCGGCCATCGTGGTGCTGTCTCCGCTGCAGGCGGCGGCCGAGGAGGTGTTCTTCCGCGGCTACCTGTTCCAGGCGATCGGGTCGCTGTCGGTCAGCAGGTGGCTTCCCGTCGTGGCCTCGGCGCTGCTGTTCGCGATCTTCCATGGGACGCAGAACCCCGCGCTGTTCGCCGACCGGTTCGCCTTCGGGCTGCTCGCAGGCTTCCTGGTGGTGCTGACCGGCGGGATTGAGGCGGGCATCGCCGCACACGTGGTGAACAACCTGTTCGCGTTCGGCTACGCCATATTCGCGGGTGGCGTCGCCCACGTGAAGGCCGTCAAGCAGCTCACCTGGGCCGATGCGGCCTGGGACATCGCCGGGTTTGCCGTCTTCGCGCTGCTCGCCTGGTGGGTGGCGCGAAAGATGAAGGTCGCCACGACGACGCCCTGAGGCAGCCCCTCAAAGCTCCGGGAAGGATGGCCTCCATCGGCGCTCCAGGCCCTGGGAAAGAAGTCCCAAACAACCCGAGCGACTGGCCGGGGGCCGAGGCACAGGGAGGCGGCGGTCGCACTATCGCGGCCCGTCCAGTGATCCGGGCACCCCTGAGGCGTCGGGAGCGGGGCGAAGCGGTCGTTCCGGCGTGCGGCCGGGAACCATGTATGGGAGGGCACGGCGCGAAGGTTCACGAACCGAGCACGCTTGAAGCTCAGTAGTTCTCGGGCCACCCCGACTCTGGTCAACGTCCGTGCCCCGATGTCCGGGAGGGAGGGGTGCTTCCCGATCACGATAAGACAGCGTCGAGGTTTCGCTGAATCACATGGTCGGCCTGATCCAGACGGCGAATAGCCGAAGATCGCGAACCTCGTCGGGGCAGCCCCTTCCGTTCTCCAGCAAGATGCGTCGGATCTCCCAGAACCGCGCCTCAGTGATATGTCCTTTCCAGTAAGCGACGCGGAAGAAGTGCCACGAGGTGGCCGCTTGAATAGCCGGGGGCACGTTCAAGGAAGCGAGCCGCAGCGGAACGCCCCTGTCATCCGAAACCACCACGGACTTGATGTTCCGCGAGGTGAGGATCGCCAAGGTCTCCGATTCCCCGGCATGAGTGGCCTCGGGGTTGGCAGACGCTTGGCGGAAGTAGTCCTGGTTCAGCCTGAAGTTCACGAACTCCGCTGGTGTCTCCAACCGCAAGGGTTCGCCAAAGATACTGTGCGCGTCACGCATCTGCGGTAGCCCCTGCCTGGATGCTTGATCGTCGCACTCGCTGGCGACGGTGCCGCACCAAGAGCCGTTTCCCGCCACCAGCCGTCGAAGTAGTGGCATCTCGTTGACGAGAGCGAAGTTAATCAACACGGTGGTGTCCGGGAACACCAGTCGTGGGGTGTCTTCGTCTTTCACCTTGGCAGGTCACCCGAGCAGCGACATCAGGTCTGAGTCGCTCATCGTGGGGGCCGAAGGCTCGTCAACCTCCAGCGTTTCAGGGTCGACGCCCAGCATCCATGCCAGCGTGCCCTTCTGGAGTTTCCCGAGGGCCACGCCCTCCAGATGTGCATCCTTCAGCCACGTTGGGAAGGTGCGAGCACTGGCAAGCGTCATGCGTTCCGTGATTGGGTCCCCCGGTTCGTCCTGTTTCCAATGGTGACGCAGCAGACGCTGCGTCCTGAGGTCTAGGAGGGCGTTCGTCTCGGGTCGGACGGGGATGCGGAGACTCTCTAGGCGGACCTTGACCGTTTGGGTCGACACGCCCCACTGCCAGACCAGAGCGGCCAGCTCGCCGGCGGACAGCGATGCCCACGGGATGGCCCTCAGCTCTTGCTCCGGCAACAGCAAATCGGCAGCGAACTTGTTGGCGGCAGCCTCTTCGAGGCTTACCTCGCGTCCTTCGGTGGCCAGGACACCCTCATGCCTGAGAACCAGGTGAGCCAACTCGTGGGCCAAATCGAAGTTCTCCTTGAACCAATTTCCCGTGTCCGGGATGACGATGACATCTCGCGGACCGATGTGAAGCGAGTAGGCCGTGCTGAGCCCAGGCAGGCGAACCGTATCGATGTTGAGCGCGGCAAGGCGCTCAATGAAAGTCCGGGCGAACTGCTCTCCAAGAGCTTCGCGGGCTTCAGCAAGGTCCCGGGGGACACTACTGGGTTCCAGCGCCCGGACTGTCTCGGCCTGTCTGTAGGCCAGTAGCACATTGGTCAGGATGGGCTTGTCGCCCTGTGTTCCATTCACGCTTCGAGAACGGGTTTCCCGGTCGAAGTTGTGTCGTCCAGACACCACAAGTCGATTCGGGTCTGGCTCGCCGGTGATCAGGAAGTGAATGTCGTGGTCGAGAACATCGGCCAAGCGCGCAAGTTCGAGGGCAGAGAATCCGCGCTGCCCCCGTAGGGCGCGTGAAAAGGCGTCCTCGGTCATCCCGATCTTGGCGGCGATCTGCTTCTGGGGGATGCCTGTAGGGAGCGCCGCCTGCACCCGCTGTCCAATGCTGGGTTCCATGATGTCAGTTTAAGACAGTCTTGGGATTTTCCCAAGATCTACCCTAGGTCGGCGCTGTGTGCGCCGAAACCCCGGGTGTCCCGCCGGGCGCGTGACAGGTCGGCCGTGCCGTACGCTCGCGCGGTGCAGTGGCCGCCTGCCGTCCCTGCGTTGACGGTAAGCCGGATCGGTCGCTCCTGCTGAAGGGGCGGTGCTGCCTGCCCATCGCGTTCCTGACCGGGCGTCGGTGTCCTGGAGCCCCTCGCGGCTGAACCCACCCCCGCGTGGACAGTCGCGAGCGCCGGACATATCATTACCCTGCAATTGATAATCACTATCATCTCTGGGAGTTCTGAATGATCCGTCGTGGTCTAGTTCTGATGGGCCTTGCCGCAGCCTGTGCCCTGTCGGCCTGCGTGCCCGGCGCGGACGCGCCGACGGCGTCCCCCACCCCGAAGGCGGCGACGAGCGCGGCACCCACGTCCGCTGTCACCCCGGTGACGCCCGCCCTCACCGCGACCGGCCCCGATGGGGTTGCGGTGAGCGTTCCCGCCGCCCCGAAGCGCATCGTGTGCCTCACCGGCATCTGCGACGACATCCTGGCCAGCCTCGACATCGTCCCGGTGGCCACCTCCACCCCCAAACTGGCGACCCGCCCAGAGATCTTCGGCGACAAGGGTAAGGACATCCCGGTGGTGCCGGGCAGCTTCGGGGCCGAGGACACCTCGTTCGCCGCCGGGGTCAAACCGGACCTGGTGATCGGGCTCGCGGGCGTCCACGAGGCGCTCAAGCCCGCGCTGGAGAAGTTCTCGCCGGTGCTGCTGGTCAGCGTCAAAACAGACGAGGACTCCCTGGCCTACCTGCGGATGGTCGCGACGCTCACCGGCAAGGTGGACGCCCAGGTCAAGGCCGAGACGGCCTACCAGGACGCCATGGCGGCGGCGAAGAAGAAGGCCGCCGCGGCTGGCGTGGCCAATGAACCCGTGCTGCTGATGTGGGGCGGAGCCTCCGGCATGGGCGTGGCGACCAAGGGCGCCGATCCGCTGGGCAGCGCCCTGGCCAAGGTCGTCAACAACCCGTTCGAGGTGCTCGGCACCGACCCGGTCAAGGCCGGGGCCTACAGCCTGGAGCAGGTCCTGGAGAAGGACCCGAAGGTCATGTTCGTCTCATCGATGACCTTCGCCCCGACCGACAAGAAGGCCTCGGAGATCTACGCCGACAACCCGGTGTGGAAGCAGCTCACCGCGGTGAAGAACGGCCACGTTCACGAGGTCAACAAGGAACTGTGGACGTTCTGCCGGGGTACCCGGTGCATCGCCACCGCCGTGACCGAGGCTGTGGACCACATTGAGCGTGACCTGAAGAAGTAGTGGGGCTCCGCCAGCGGATCACGATCCTGGCGTTGCTTGCCGTGGCGGGGGTCGCCCACCCCACCGCCACCCCCAATCTCGGCCACGCCCCGGCGGGGGGGGGCGCGCGGGGCGGGTTTCTCGAGATTAGCCA
>JAUMWV010000018.1:26628-38151 GCA_030529455.1 Propionibacteriaceae bacterium
CGTACCACGAGGGGGGCGGGGCTGCCGGGGGGGGGGGACCCCCCCCCCCCCCCAAGCCTCTATCTCGGCCTGCCCGCGTCGGGGCGGGTCGCGCGGATCGTGTTCCTAGAGATTCGCCTGCCCCGGCTGCTGGTGGGCGCCGCCGCCGGTGCCGGGCTCGGGGTCGCGGGGCTGCTGGTGCAGCGGGCCATGCGCAACCCGCTCGCGGTGCCCGACCTGCTGGGCGTCAGCGGGGGAGCCGCCTTCGTGGCGGCGCTGCTGGTCACTAGCGGCATCCACTCGTTGACGGCCCGCACGGCCGGGGCCCTGGTCGGTGCGTTGGCAGGGGGCGCTTTGTGCCTGCTCGCGGCCGCGAGGGGACGCAGCGCCGCGCAGACCCTGCTCATCGGGGCTGCGGTTTCCACGGCCTGGCAGGCGGCGGTGCTGACCGTGATGTCGACGGCCGACCAGGTCGAGCTGAGCATCATCTTCAAATATCTCGTGGGTTCGCTCACCGAGGTCACGGCCGATGTCGCCCTGCCGCTGATCGTCCCCCTGGTCATCGGCTGTGTCGCCACGGTTGCGGTGCTGCCCGCGCTGGGCGTGCTGTCCCTCGGCGACGAGCAGGCCTCCGCCCTGGGAATGAGGCCGGGGCGCTGGCGGCTGCTGGCCCTCGGTGTCGCCGCGTTGCTGGTCGCTCTCGTGGTGGCGGCCTGTGGCCCCATCGCCTGGGTCGCCTTCGTCGCCCCGACCGTGACCCGGTGGTTCGTCCCGGCGGCGGGGGAGGTGTTCCGGCTCGCGGTGACGGCGATCGTCGGGGCCGGGGTGAGCGTCGGCGCCGACATCGCGGCGCGGGAGCTGTTCAAGCCCTTCGAGACCCCGCTCGGGGCGTGGACCGCGCTGATCGGGTTCTGTGTCGCCATGGTCTTCGTAGCGGGGAGGACGGACCGGTGAGCCGCCGTGCCTGGTTGGGCGTGTGGATCGCGGCCGCCGCTCTCATCGTCCCCGCCGCGCATCTGGCGCTGGGGCGGGGCGTGGACTGGTCCGCGCTGCTGGCCGGGACCGACGCGGTGTCGTGGCGGGTGCTGACCGAGTTGCGACTGCCGCGGCTCGTCGTCGCGCTGTTCGCCGGGACGGCTCTCGGCCTGGCCGGGCTGGCATTGCAGTCGGTGCTGCGCAACCCCTTGGCCGCCCCCGAGCTGACGGCGGTCAACCCCTCGGCGGTGCTCGGCTATCTGATCGCCTCGGGGACAGGGCTCATCGACGGCGGGAGCGTGTTCTCGTCGGTGCTGTCGGCGACCGTGGGCGGCCTGCTCGGCGGCGGCCTGCTGTGGCTGGTGGCCCGCCGCCGCACCTCGGAGCAGACGGCGGTGCTCGGCCTGCTGTCGGCGCTGGCCCTGACCGGGGTGGTGACGATCCTCATCGCCGCCCGGCCGACCGGCGTCGGGGGAGCGCTGCGCTGGCTGATCGGGTCGGTGGAGGCCCGCGTCGCCGAGCACGTCCCGATGATCGCCATACCGGTGCTCGCTGGGTTCGCCGTACTGGTGTTGGTCGCCGACCGGCTGGAGATCCTCGCGGTCTCCGACTCCCACGCCCACTCCCTCGGGGTGTCGCCTGGGTTCTGGCGTGGCGCGGGCATCGGGATCGCGGTGCTGCTGGCCTCGGCGGCGGTGGCGACCGTGGGGCCGCTCGCCTTCGTCGGTTTCGTCGCACCCCACGTCGTCCGGTTGGTCTTCGGCGGGCGGCTGCGGCGGCAGGTGGTGCTCGTCGCGGTGTGCGGGGGGCTCTTCGTCGCCGCCTCCGACCTCATCGCCAAGGCCGTCAGCCTCGCGATCCAGCTCAGTGGCGACGGTCAGCAGGTGGGGGTGCCGGTCGGCGCCGTCACCTGCCTCATCGGGGCCGCCGCGCTGGTCGCGGTGGCCAGCTCACACCAGGAGTCAGAACCGTGACAGTGATGGAACTGCGTCGAGCCTGCGTCCAGTTCGGGGACCGGGTCGTCCTCGACCACCTCAACCTCAAGATCGGCCAGGGGGAGTGGGTCGCCCTGGTCGGGGCGAACGGCTGCGGCAAGTCGACGCTGCTGCGCGCCCTGTCGGGCGAGCTGCGGATCCAGGGCGAGTCGCTGCTGGACGGGGCCAGCATCGCGTCCACGCCGCGGCGTCTCGTCGCCCGGCGGGTGGCGTTGCTGCCCCAGCAGCTGCCCCGCGTCCCGGGCATGACGGTGCGCCAGCTGGTGGCCCACGGCAGGTTCCCGCAGCGATCCATGTGGGCGATGCTGCGCGACCCCTTCGACGAGCACTGCGCCGTCGCGCTGGACGAGACCGGCACGGCCCACCTCGGTAACCGGATGGTGGACAGCCTGTCCGGCGGCGAACGCCAGCGGGTCCGGCTGGCCCTGTCTCTGGCCCAGGACGCCTCGATCCTGCTGCTGGACGAGCCGACGACCTTCCTCGACATCTGCCACCAGCTGGAGGTGCTGGACCTCATCGCGCGGTTGCGGCACGCCCGCGGCCTCACGGTGGTCTCGGTGCTGCACGATCTGGAACACGCCGCCCGCTACGCCGACCGGCTGATCGCCCTGAGCCGGGGGCGCATCGTCGCCGACGGCGACCCGGCGACCGTGGTGACCCCGCGGCTGCTGGAGGAGGTGTTCGCCGTCGCCGGCCGCGTCGGCACCGATGAGCACACCGGGCGGCTGGTGGTGCACATCGACTCGCCGCGGGAGCGGCGCCCCTAACGCTGGGCTCCGGCTCGCCGCCACCTGGCGCCCTGTAGCAGAGTGGAATCCTCGTGAGTTACTGGTGGTTCTGGCTGCTCGCCCTCGCGTCCAACCTGGCGGCGGCCGCCATGAACGTGGCCGTCCTGTGGGCGCTGGGGGACAATCGGGTGCCCGTTATCGTCCAGCCCCTCCAGCTGTTCGGCGGGGCCATCGGAACCGTTCTCGGTGCCGTGCAGGGTGCCCGGTTCGCACGCCGCTGGGGGCTCATCGGGACCCTGACGCGGACCTCGCTCCTGGAGGCCGCCATCGCGGTGGCGATCGGGGCGTGCGCGTGGTCGCCCACCGGCCACCTGACCTCGGCCCAGGCGGTGGCCGTCGTGGTGCTCACCGGGGTCGCCGCGTTCGCGGTGGGTGCCGGAGGGCCAGCGTGGGTGTCTCTGGTGTCGGCATGGCCCGGTGCCGGGGGCACCACCAAACAGGTCCTGCGAGACTCCACCCAGTTCCAACTCGGACGCACGATCGGGCCGCTGATCGGAGCCCTGATCCTGGGGCTGACCAGCTACGCGCTGCAATGGTCGGCGGCGTTGAACGCGCTCACCTACCTGGCGATCGCCGCCTTCATGCACCACCTCTCGCGCACGGGCCACGACGAGGGGAGTTCCACGCGCGGTGCCGCCCCAGCCGGGTCGATACTCCCCTGGCGAGCGGTGGCGCCGGTCCTGCTGACCCCCATCGTCTTGCTGGCCGTCGCCTGGGACGCCGGGCGCGTCTATCTGGCCCGGGTGCTGCACGCCGCGGGCATGGACGGCAGCTTCTTCTCGGTCATCGTCTCGACGATGGCCCTCGCGGCGGTGGCGGCGGCGACGATCGGGCTCCGCTTCGAGGCCCACACCAAGGCGCTGGCGTTCGTCGGACTGGCCTCGTGCACGGCGGGCCTGGCGCTGTGGGGCCTGGCCGGCAACTCGGCGCCGTTCTGGCTCGCCGGTGCCATCCTGGTCGGGGCGGGCTCCTCCCTCGCGGTCAACGCGACGACCGCGCTCGCCGTGGACGCGAAACCGGACCGGCGCCCGGAGACCGTGGCCACGCTGACCATCACCCGGACCAGCGTCGCCGCCATCGGCGGCATGGCGCTCGCCCCGGTCTATGTGGCGCTCAGCACGGCCTTCTTCGTGCCGGTGGCCGCGATCCTAGCCATCGCCTTGCTGCCCATGGCCGTGGTCTTCCGCCGGAACACGACCTGAAGAGACGGTTCGCCAGCCCGAGGCATCTCGTCCTCGCCCCAGGCGCGCCCGTCAGGCCTTGGCGGGCAGGGCGTCCCACCAGGTGCCCGAGGACGCGAGCTCATCGGGCGTGGTGTCGGCGACGACCCGGCCGCCCTCGAGCACGATGACCCGGTCGGCGCGTTCCACGGTGGAGCGGCGGTGGGCGACGATGAGGGTGGCCCGCCCGGCCGCGGTGCGGGTCAGCGCCCGGTGTAGTTCGAGTTCGATGCTCGCGTCCAGGTTGGCGGTGGCCTCGTCCAGCACCAAGAGGTCGGGTTCCATGACCAGCGCGCGGGCCAGGGCCAGCCGGGCCGCCTCACCGCCGGACAGCCCGGTCCCGCGCTCCCCGACGGGGGAATCCAGCCCGTCCGGCAGGCCCGCGACCAGGGCACCGAGCCGGGCGTCCGCGACGGCCGTGGCGATGACCTCCGGCGTCGCGCCGGGGCGGCCCAGGGTGAGGTTGTCGCGCAGCGACCCGGCGAAGACCCGCACGTCCTGCTCCACGATCGCGGTGTGGCGCCGCAGGTCGGCGTCGGCGAGGTCGCGGATGTCGGTGCCGAGCACGCTGATGCTGCCCTGGTCGGGGTCCCAGAACCGGCGGATCAGGTTGATGAGGGTGCTCTTGCCCGCCCCGGAGGCGCCGACGACCGCGACGACCTCGCCGCGGCGCAGCGCGAAATCGAGTCCGCGCAGCACCGGACGTCCGGGGTCGTAGCCGAACCACAGCGACGACACCCGCAGCACCTCGTCACCCGGTCGCGGGGCGAGCGGGTGGGCCGCCGGTTCGGTCGCGTCCGGGGCGTCCAGCAGCCCGAACAGGCGGGACGCCGCGGCACGCAGGCCGCCCAGTTCCTTGAGGGTGGACGCGACCGTGGCCGTCGGGGCCAGCACCGCCCCGATCAGCGCCACCACGATGGGGGCGGACGAGACCGGGATCTGCCCGGCGTGGACGTGCAGGGACACGACGAACAGGGCGCCGATCGCGGCCAGGCTCACCAGCAGGTCGCCGGAGGCCGCCTCCACCGACCCGCGCAGCGCGTTGCGGACCCCGGCCCGCTCCACCCGCTGCCAGGACGCGTCCAGCTGGGCCCGGCGGCGCGGCATCGCCCCAGCCTCGGCGATCTCGGACAGCCCCTGCACCGTGTCGATGATGTCGGAGGTGTAGCTGGCGCTGGCCTGGCGCAGCTCGGCGCCGTGCGCGGTGGCACGCCTGGCGAACCACCACGGCACCGACAGCAGCAGTACCGTGGCCGGGACCAGCACCGCGAGCACCACCGGGTCGATGAGGGCTAGCGCGACGGTGCCGCCGAGGATCGTGACCGCCGCCGTCCCGACCTGGGCGAACACGTGGGCGTAGATCCATTCCAGGCTCTCCACGTCGGACATGGCCGTGGCGGACAAGTCCCCGCTGCGCCGGGGGTCCGACCGTGAGGGCTGGGTGCGCCGCAACCGGTCGAATAGCCGGACGCGGAAGGCCGCCAGCACGAGGTAGGCCAGGTCGTGGGCGACGTACATCTCGGCCCAGGTGCCCGCAGCCGCGGCGGCGACGAGCAGTAGCGCTAGCCCGCTGAGGACCGCGTCCCGGCCGGTGGGCCAGCCCGGGTCCAGCGTGACGAGCGCGAGGCCCGCGAGCCAGGCGGAGGCGACGGCCGCGCCGACCGTGCCGATCTGGACGGCCAGGCTGGCCAGCACGGTCTGGACGAACCGGCCGCGGTAGGCCCGGATGGCGGGCCAGAGCCGCCTCAGGGCCGCGACGTCGCTGGCGAGATCACCACGCACGAGACACCTCCTGGGTCGCGGCCGCCGGTTCCTGGCGGGTGCGCTCGTCGCGCAGCAGGGCCGCCAGGGCCCCACTGGAGGAGACGAGCGCACCGGGCTCGCCCTGCTCCACGATCCGGCCAGAGTCGAAGACGATCACCTGGTCGGCCGACATGATGCTCTCCAGCCGGTGGGCGATGACGACGATCGTGTGGTGGGGCGTCAGCGCCCTCAGCGTGCCCATGATGTGGGCGTCGGAGTGCCGGTCGACGTTCGAGGTCGGCTCGTCTAGCAGTAACACCGGGGTGCGGCGGATCAGGGCCCGGGCGAGGGCGAGGCGCTGCCGCTGACCGCCGGACAGCGTCGTGGCGTCCTCGGACAGCATCGTGTGGATGCCCTCGGGCAGTTCCTCCACGAAGCCGAGCGCGTCGGCCTCGGCCAGCGCCGCGCGGACCTCGTCGTCGGTGGCGTCGGGGGCTCCGAGGCGGACATTGGCCGCGACCGTGTCGTGGAACAGCCGGGTGCGCTGCCCGACCACGGCCAGGTTCGCCCGCAGGGACGCCAGGCTCGCCCGGCGCAGGTCGGTGCTGCCGATCTCGACCCGTCCCGAATCCGGGTCGAGGCGACGCGACACCAGCGCGGCGAACGTCGACTTGCCCGCACCGGAGGCCCCGACGATGGCGGTCAGCTGCCCGGCCGGGATGTGCGCCGACACCTGGTCGAGGGCGGGCCGGGTGGACGCGGGGTAGGTGTAGGTGACCTCGTGCACCGACACCGCGGCGGGCCCGCCGAGGGCGAGCGTCCCGGTGCCGGTGTCGGCGACCGCGGGCGTCGCGCGCAGGATCGTGTCCACCCCGTCGGAGGCGGTGAGCCCCAGGTAACCCGCGTGCCAGGCCTTCGCCAGGTCCCGCACCGGGCGGAAGCACTCCACCGAGAGCATCAGCACGTACAGGACGTGGGCGCCGGGCAGCTGCCCGCGGGTCGCGGCGAGCGTGGCCAGGAAGACCGCGCCGAAGGTGCCGAACAGCGTGAACCCGACCGTGATCCCGTTCTCCAGCAACGAGGTGCGCAGCGGACGCATCGTGGCCTGGTACACCCCGGTGCTGCGGGCCTCCAGCAGGTCCCGGCGGCGTTCGGCGGCCCCGAAGGTGCGCAGTGTCGGGATGCCCCGCATGGCCTCCAGGTAGTCCGCGCTGAGTTCGACGTAGGCGCGCCACCGTTCGCTGCCCTGGCGCAGCATCGCCGCGTCCTTGAACCGGGGGACGATCAGGGTCACCAGCAGGCAGCAGGCGAGGAAGACGGCCGAGGGTGGGTGGAGCAGCCAGACGCCGGTGACGATCCCGGCGGGCAGGGTCACGGTGACCACCAGCTGCGGCAGGTACTCGCTGTAGTAGGGGTCCAGCCCGTCCACGCCCTCCACGATGGTGGCCTGGGCCGCCCCGAGGCGGCTCTTCGAGGCCCACTCCGGTCCGAGGGCCATGACGTGGCGCAGCAGATCGTCCCGCAGGATGCGGCGCACCGCCAGCCCCGCGGACGTGGTGATCGCGGTGCGGACGGGGATCAGCACGGCCCGGGCCAGCACGGTCGCGGCCACGATGGCGATCCACGCCAGGGTCTCGGACGCCTCGCCCCTGGTGAGGGTGCCGAGGGCGGTCGCGGTCGCCAGGGCCGTGGCCAGGTAGGTCGAGGTGACAAGCAGGATCGCCGCGACGGACGCCAGGACGTGCCACTTGACCCGCAGGGTCAGCACCAGCAGGCGGCGGGGGATCATCGGGCAGGCTCCGTCCCGGTCTCGCCGAGGGCGACGGCGTGGACGATGGCCTCGCCGCCGTCCCAGGCTCCCGGGGCGGGCGGGCCGCTCCACCCCCCGATCGGGCGGGCGCCCAGGCCCCACCCAGCCGCGCGGACGCACAGCGCGTAGCCCGCGTGGGCGATGGCGAAGCGGGAGGCCAGGTAGTCCGCGCCACCCAGCGCGGCGGCTGGGGGCGCGGTGAACAGGACCAGGGCCGCGACGTCGGCCAGTTGCCGCTGATGGGCCGCGCGTGCGGCGAGCCCGGGGCGTTCGTCGCGATGGCTCACCCGTTTCCAGTGACCCTCGCACCACGTGAACAGCCCTTTCGCGGTGGCGACGTGGGCCGTGACCCCGGGACGGAACTTCCGGGGCAGCCCGTCCCGGAAGAAGGGCAGGGTGTCGCCCAGGTCGAAGCCGGTAGCCAGCGCCTCCAGCGGGGCGCTGCGCCGGGTGGCGACGGCCTCGCGGGACACCTCGGCGGTCGGCAGCGGAGAGGTGATCGGGTGGTGCGCCAGCTCGTGGAGCGCCGCCTCGACGAGGCCACCGGGGCGGGCCCCCGCCGGTTCGGGACGGCCGACGGGAACCGGCCGGTGGGCCGGAGCGCCGACGCGGAGCGCGGCCAGCGCGGCGCCGCCGTCGTCCGGGGCCTGGAAGCCGGGGGCTGGGGACAGCTCAAGACCGTGGGCCGCCGCGGCGTGCAGCAGCGCGCTGAAGGCGTAGCCGACATCCAGCACCACGGCCGTCAGGGCGCGGTCGCCGTACTTGGCGATCGTGCGGGCCGGGGCGGCGACCAGGACGACGTCGACCCGTTCGGGGGGCCTGGCCTGGCGGGTGGACAGCGGAACCAGCCCGCCGTGGGGATACCAGCGCACGGTTTCGGCCCGCCCGTCCCGGTGCTGGTCGAGGTAGACCCGCACCGGGTGCAGGGCGCCCGCCGACGGCACCCTGCGCAGGCGGGCGTCGGGGCGGTCCGGGTCGCTGCCGAGCCCCGCCCGCAGGACGTCGAGCAGTGCGTGGGGGAGCGGCAGCGGGTCCAGTCCCGCCAGCAGGTCGGCGCGCTCCAGGGCGTCGGTGGTGTGCGGCATCTCGTCTTTCCCTAGTTGTGTGGGGGTGGGGCCAGGACCGGGGCGGCGCCGGGGGCCAGCTCCTGTTTGCGCTGGTGCAGGCGGGCGGTGCCGAGGTACTGGTATCCGGCGGGGGCGTTCGGTTGCAGGCCCGGGGCCAGCACCCGCACGGTCGCGGCACCGATCTCGGCGACATCGGGCGTGGTCAGGTCGAAGGCGACCGGCGGGTGGCCCCGCCCGGTGAGGGCCGCGACCACCTCGTCGATGCTGCCGGTGCCCAGCTCGTCCGCCGAGACCATGGAGGTGGGGGAGGTGAACCGGTGGGCGTGGGCCAGCATTCGTGGGTCGAGCCAGAGCTGGGTCTGGGCCGCGAGGTCCGTCACGTGGCGGAAGCCGTCACCGGCGTCGTCGAGGTAGGCCCGGTCCTCCCGGTAGGGGAAGTAGACCCGGCGGGCCAGGATGCCCTCGGCGATCGCCCGCCAGCTGGACCCGTCGGGGTGCAGCAGCCCGGACGAGGCGATCCAGACCTGGAGCGCCTCCTGGCTGGCCTTCTCGGCCGCGCTGGCGGCGTCCGGGGCCGCAGCGAAACCCGAGGCGGGCACCCCGGTGCGGTCGTCGAACACGTAGGCCCCGACCACGATGAGGGGAAGGTCGGTCGGCACGACGACGAGATCGACGCTGAGGGGTCCGCCCCGCCACCGCTGACTGAAACCAGGGATCGTCTCCTGGTCCAGCCCGACGGCCCCGGCGCCCGAGTACCACCAGGTGACCATGGCGTCCCGTTCGACCAGTTCGGTGAGCGCCCGCCGAGCCGCATCGGCGGGGGAGCTGCCGGTCGCGATCCCCGAATAGTTCAGGTGGTTGATCCGGGGCAGCTGGCGGCGGGCCCCGTGGTGATAGTTGAGGTAGACCCAGGACGCGGGCGCCCAGATTTCGGCGCCGTTGGCGTCCACACCCGGGACCCACTCGACCTCGGTGTCGCCGGTGAACTCGCGGTAGGCGAAGCCGGGGCGGGCGAGCTGCTCGTCGGACCATCTCGGCAGGTCGTCCGGGCCGAGCGCGGCCTTGCCCCGGGAGGTGAGGGCCGTGTGGCTGGTGGGGGCGGTGAGCGGGGGCAGGAAGTTGCCGCAGTAGCGTTCGAAGGCCTCCCCGATCGCGGCGTTGCGGGCCCGGTCCGGGTCGCCGAAGGCGGTCCCGGCGGCGATCCGGTCGGCGTACCAGCCGCCGTAGTGACGGGTGTCGGCGACCTCGGCGACGACGCAGAGGAAATCCTCCGGTGCCCCGCTCGGGGTGTCGGGGGAGCGCAGCGCCGTGACGATGCCGCACAGCGGGTCGACCGCGGCGCCGAGGTCTCGCTGGGGCCGCCCATCGGGGGCGAACGGGTAACGCGGGCTGGGGGTCATCGAAGCGCCTCCTGGGAATCGGTGGGGTCGGGCGCCAGCTCCGCCAGGGGCAGTTCGACGGCCGCCTGAAGCACCTGGCGCCGCGCGGGCCGCAAACGGGTGGCGGTGAGGGGCTCGGTGCCGTCCTGGGGGTCGCGGGCGTAGAGGGGGAACTGGTGGGCCGAGACGTGCACCTCGATCCGTGCGCCGGGGTGCAGGCGCCGCGCGATCAGCGGCAGCTCAACCTGGGCGCGGGGGCCGGGGGTGCGCACGAGCGCGTGCCCCAGCTGGAGCAGGCGGGCTTCGGTGTGGACGCGGTCGGCCGGTGCCGGTCGCAGCGCGACGCGGACGCACCAGTCCAGCGGGCCGCGGACCGGTTCTCCGTCCAGGGTGTGCGCCGCTAACCCGGACAGCCGCACGAGGATGCGTCCCACCACGTCGGTGGCGATGCGCACCGGGTCCGAGACGAAGCGGGCTAGGTCCTCCCTGCGGGAGATGTCGTGCACGTCCACCGGGCCCATCGCGGATGGGTGCGGGTGGTGCGGGTCGGCGACGAACCGGGTTTGGGCCGCCGACAGTGGGCAGGGCAGCCGGGGCCGGGCCGGACGCGCCCAGGCCCCGGTTCCTTCCAGGGCGAAGTACCTGCTGCCGGGCGTGGAGGTGTCGGGATCGCGGAGCGTCCGGGCTAGCCAGCTCGCGATGAATTGTCCGGGTTTGATGCGGTGGGCCGGGTGGCGCCGCAGCGCCGCGTCGCCCTCGCGGTGCACGAGCCCGAGGTCGTGCTGCCAGGCGCCGACCACCACGTCGGCCCGCACCGGCCAGCCGTCGGCGAGGTCGAGGGCGTCGTCGCGGAACACGTCGTGCAGTCCGGCGAGCACCAGGAGCGGGGCTGGCGGGGTCCCCGTGGGCGGCGGCGCGTCGAGGGGGACGGGGGAGGAATCGGGCAGCCCATCGCGCAGCCAGGGGAGGCTCCACCCCTCGGTGGGAACCCCGGCCGCGCTGGGCAGGCCGACCGCCGGGAGGACGCTCAGCGCTCCCGGTTCGTCCGGAGAGGCGTCGTGGATGGGGCACGGCTGACAGGTGCGTCCGTGCCCGTGCTGGAACCACCACCAGGAGTGGCCGTAGAAGCGGGGAGTCCCGTTGCGGTCGCGGGCCACCCGGCGCAGCGACAGGGCGGGGACGGCCACGACGATGGTCGCCACCGGGCCGGGGTTGGCGGCGGCCGCGGCCAGCGCGCAGTGGGCGCTGTAGGAGGAGCCGAGGCACACGACCCGGCCGTCGCACCACTCGCTGGCGGCGACGGCGGAGATGGTGGCCGCGCCGTCCCTGCCCTCGTGGGCGTAGGGCACCCAGGAACCGGCGGAGCGGTACCGCCCACGCACATCCTGGACCACGGCGGCGTATCCCCGCTTGGCCCAGCCGGTGGCCTCCTGCCGGTGGGCGGGGGTGCCGTAGGGGGTGCGGATGAGCACGGCGGGGGCGGGCAGACGCTCGGGCAGCGTGATCTCGGTGTGCAGGATCAGCCCGTCGTCCGTCGTGACCCGGATGGTGTTCACGGGCGCGGCAC
>JAUMWV010000071.1 GCA_030529455.1 Propionibacteriaceae bacterium
CGCCTTCATGGCGGTCAAGCGCGGCGAACCGGGGGCCACCTTGCCTCAGATCCGCGCCCGCCGGATCGCGAACCGTCCCCTGGTCGAGATCGCCGAACCGGAGCTCGGGGTGCGCAGCGACGTGGCCCGCGGCGTGGACGTCCCGGCCCCGCCGTTCTGGGGCAGCCGGGTCGCGAAAGGCATCGCCCTGGCCGACATCGCGGCCTGGCTGGACCACCGCGCGACCTTCATGGGGCAGTGGGGGCTCAAGGGCCTGCGCGACGGCGCGTCTTACGAGGAACTGGTCGAGACCGAGGGACTGCCGCGGCTGCGGATGTGGCTGGACCGGATCAAGACCGAGAACCTGGCCGACTTCGGCGTGGTGTATGGCTACTATCCCTGCTTCTCCCGCGGTGAGGACCTCATCGTGCTGGACGAGAACGCCGGGGCGGAACTGACCCGGTTCACCTTCCCACGGCAGCGCCGCGACCGGAAACTGTGCCTGGCCGACTACTTCCGGGACGAGGACGAGGCCGCCGCCCACGGCCCCGACGTCATCGCCTTCCAACTGGTGACCATGGGGGCGCAGGTGGCCCGCTCGACGCAGCGGCTGTTCGAGGCCAATGCCTACCGCGACTACCTCGAACTGCACGGGCTCAGCGTCCAGCTGACCGAGGCGCTGGCCGAGATGTGGCACGCCCGCGTGCGGGAAGAACTCGGCTTCACCGCCGTCGCCTCGACCGTCCCGGCGGCGATCAAGGACCAGGACTACCGGGGCTGCCGCTACTCCTTCGGCTACCCGGCCTGCCCCGATCTGGAGGACCGGCGGAAACTGACCGACATCCTGCGCCCCGAACGCATCGGGGTCGAGCTGAGCGAGGAGTTGCAGCTGCATCCGGAGCAGTCGACGGACGCCTTCGTCGTCCACCACCCCGAGGCCGTCTATTTCAGCGCGAAGTGAGCTGCCGATGAAAGCCGTGCTGTGGGACTTCGATGGCACCCTCGCCGACACCGAGGTGGTGTGGGGGCGGGTGCAGGGGCGGTTCGTCGAACGCCACGGCGGGTCGTGGACCACCGAGACCGCCCACGCGCTGGTGGGGACCAGCATGGCCGAAACCGCCGACGTCATCGCGGGGCTGCTGCCCGGGCGTCCGCTGACCCCGGAGGCGATCGCCGCCGGGATCGAGCTTGACATGATCGAGGCCTTTTCGGCCGGGCCGCTGCCGCTGCGTCCAGGGGTGGCCGAGCTGCTGGCGGAGATGGTCCGCCTCGACATACCGTCGGCCCTGGTGTCGGCGAGCCCCCGGGCGCTGCTGCGGGTCGCGCTGTCCTGGCTCGGTGAACATCCCTTCCGGTTCGTGATCGGCGGGGAGGACGTCAGCCGGCCCAAACCCGATCCCGAGGGGTATCTGAGCGCGCTGCGGCGCCTCGGGGTGGGCGCGGGGGACGCGGTGATCGTGGAGGATTCGGTCTCCGGCACCCAGGCTGCGAACGCCACCGGGGCGCTAGTGGTCGCCGTACCAGACCAGGTACCGATCGGCGAGGCCCCGCGCCGGGTGGTGCTGCCCACGCTGGCCGGGGTCGGCATCGATGAGTTACACAGGCTGTGGGAGGAACATAGATGAGCTATGCAGGCGAATACTCCGGGGTGAAGACCGGGCCGTTGCGCGCGGGGGAGAGGATCACCCTGACCGACCCGAAGGGGCGCAAACACTCGGTCGTGCTGGCCGAGGGCAGGGTGTTCCACACCACCAAGGGGGGCATCGCCCACGACGACCTGATCGGCGGCCCGGACGGGGTGGTCGTCACCTCGGTGGGCGGCATGCAGTTCCTGGCGATGCGCCCGCTGCTCAGCGAGTTCATGGTCACCATGCCCAGGGACGCGGCGGTCATCTACCCGAAGGACGCCGCGCAGATCCTCATGTGGGGTGACGTGTTCCCGGGCGCCCGCGTCCTGGAGGCGGGGGTCGGCTCGGGCGCGCTGAGCCTGGCGCTGCTGCGGGCGATCGGCCCGGCGGGCAGGCTGTACTCCTACGAGCGTCGCCAGCAGTTCGCCGACGTGGCGGTGCGGAACGTCACGACCTTCCTCGGCGGTGACCACCCGGCGTGGACCGTGCGGGTCGGCGACCTGGTCGAGGTCATCGGGGACGAGGAGATCGACCGCGCGGTGCTGGACATGCTCGCACCGTGGGAGTGCGTCGGCTCGGTCGGCGAGCGCCTGGTGCCCGGCGGGGTGCTGGTCTGCTACGTCGCGACCACCACGCAGCTGGGCCGGACGATGGACACCATCCGGGCCCACGGCGGGTTCACCGAACCGCACGGGTTCGAGACCATGTCCCGCGACTGGCACGCCGAGGGGCTGGCGATCCGGCCCGGCCATGGCACGACCGGGCACACCGGTTTCCTCATCGTCACCCGCAGGCTCGCGCCCGGGGTCCAGGCGCCGATGCGCAAGCGGCGTCCCGCGCCGGGGGCCTACGGCCCGGACTACGCGGGGCCGCGGCCAGCGAATATCCCCGCCGAGCTAGGCGGAGCGGCGCGCGGCGAGGGCGGCGATGCCGCGCCAGCCGAGCAGGAGTAATGCCAGGCTGATCCCGGCGACCGCGATGAACGCGACCGCCGTCGTGCCCCCGGCGGCGACCCGCAGCCCCATGCCGCCCGCCAAGGTGACGAGCCAGACCAGGGCACCGGCCCGCAGCGAGACGGCTGACCAGCGCAGCAGCGTGACGATGACTGCGCCGGTGACGGCCGCGAGCAGGAACGGCCACGCGGTCGAGGCGATGCCCGAAGCATCGAGGATTTCGGCGTGGCTGGCGCGTCCGGCGGCCGCGAAGACGACGACGAGGACGAGGTCGAGGCATAGGGCGTAAAGCGTGCGCATGCCCGACATCCTAAAAGTCGAGGCGCCGCTCGGTAGTCTTAGCCGCGTGTCATCAGCTAACCGCACGCTGACCAGCGAGTACCTGGCAGCGACTGGGTCGTCGTTTTCCGAGTTCGCGTTCCGGACCTGCCCGGAGGTGCTGCCCCGAGCCACCGACCAGGCCGCCCCGCACGGCACCACCATCGTGGCGGCTTCCTTCCCTGGCGGCGTGGTCATGGCTGGCGACCGCAGGGCCACGATGGGGTCGATGATCGCCCAGCGCGACATCGAGAAGGTCTTCGGGGCCGACGGCCTGTCGGTCATCGGGATCGCGGGCGTCGCGGGACTCGCGATCGAGCTGGTGCGGCTGTTTCAGGTGGAGCTGGAGCACTTCGAGAAGATCGAGGGGTCGACGCTGAGCCTGGACGGCAAGGCGAACCGGCTCGCCGCGATGATCCGGGGCAACCTGGGCCTGGCGATGCAGGGCCTGCTGGTGGTGCCGCTGTTCGCTGGCTGGGACGAGCGGCACCAGACGGGGCGCATCTTCTCCTACGACGGCACGGGCGGCCGCTACGAGGAGACCGGGTTCCACGCGGTCGGGTCGGGGGCGCCATTCGCCAGGGGATCGCTGAAGAAGACCTACCGGCCCGGCCTAGACGAGGAAGAGGTCGCGCTGCGGCTGGTCCAGGCCCTGTTCGACGCGGCGGACGAGGATTCGGCGACCGGGGGGCCGGATGTCGCGAGGGCGATCTTCCCCGTCGTGTTTGCCGCCACCGCCGCCGGTGTCCGCCGCTACAGCGACGCCGAGGTCGCCGGACTCAGCGCGAAGGTGGTCGTCTCATGAGCATGCCGTTCTACGTCTCGCCCGAGCAGGTGATGAAGGACCGCAGCGAGTTCGCCCGCAAGGGCATCGCGCGGGGCCGGTCCGTCGCCGTCCTGTCGTGCCGCGGCGGCATCCTGTTCGTCGCCGAGAACCACTCGCGGTCGCTGCGCAAGGTCAGCGAGATCTACGACCGGATCGGATTCGCGGCGGTGGGCCGCTACAACGAGTTCGAGGCGCTGCGGATCGCGGGCATCCGGCACGCCGACCTGCGCGGCTACGCCTACGACCGGCGCGACGTCACCGGCCGCAGCCTGGCCAACGCCTACGCCCAGCTCATGGGCGCGGCGTTCTCGTCGGGTTCGGAGAAGCCGTTCGAGGTGGAACTCATCGTCGCCGAGCTCGGCGAGGACGCCGAATCCGACCAGCTGTTCCGGCTGACCTATGACGGTTCCATCGCCGACGAGGGGCACTTCGCGGTCATGGGAGGAGACGCCGAGCGGATCTCCCGCACGATCGCGGACGATTTCGATCTGACCCGTGCCACCGGCGCGGCGGTCCGTTCGGCGGTGGCCGCCCTCGGGGTCACGGCCGATAGCCCGGTCCCGCCCGCGCTGGAGGTCGCGCTGCTGGACCGGACGAGTAGCCAGCGCCGCAGGTTCCGGCGCATCGGCGACGAGGAGCTCGCGGAGTTGCTCCGTGGCTGACGTGGTGATCGTCGGGGCCGGGCTCGTTGGGGCATCCATCGGGCTGGCGCTGAGCGCGGCCGGGCAGCAGGTGCACCTGGCCGACCGGGTGCGTTCGCATTCCATGGTCGCCGCTGGCTTGGGCGCCGGAACGATCGATCCACCGGACGCCGAGGCCATCAGCCTCGTGGTCGTCGCGGTCCCACCGGACGCCCTGGCCGAGGTGATCGGCCAGGCGCTGCGGCGCTTCCCGAACGCGACGGTGACCGACGTCGGCTCGGTCAAGGCACCGGTCGTCGACGCCGTCCTCGGTCTGCCCGGGGCGGAGCGCTATGTGCCTTCTCATCCCATGGCCGGGTCGCAGTACGCGGGACCCCTCACCGCCGATGCCACGCTCTTCGTCGACCGCACCTGGGTCATCACGCCCGTGCCCGCCAACGCTCGCGCCGATGTCGAACGGGTCGAGTGGCTGGCCAGGGCCTGCGGGGCGCGGATCGTGACGATGTCGCCGCGGGACCACGACGTCGCCGTGGCCCAGATGTCGCACGTCCCTCACCTCATGAGCATCCTCACCGCCGGCCACCTGCGGGAGGTGCCCGTCCCGCATCTCAGGCTGGCTGGGCAGGGCATCCGGGACGTGACCAGGATCGCTGGCTCCGACCCGGGGCTGTGGCGCCAGATCCTGATCGCCAACGCCAGGGCGGTGCGGGCCGGGCTGGAGGCGATCCGTTCCGACCTGGGCGAGTTGCTGGAGGTGCTGGACGACCCGGACGGGCTGGAGGCGGTGCTGTCGCGGGGACGCGCTGGCGCGCTGTCACTGGCCGGGAAACATGGGCGGTCGGCCGAGCAGCTCGCCGCGGTGGTCGTCGAGATCCCCGACGAACCACGCGCGCTGGCCAGGCTGTTCACCGATGTCGCCGACCTCGGGGTCAATGTCGAAGACGTGGCGATCGAACACGACCAGGTGCGCCAGGTCGGCTACCTGGCGATCCAGGTGAAGTCTGACGCTGCTGACCAGTTGCAAGGGGCTATTGTCGAGCGTGGCTGGGCGGTGCGCCCCAGCGTGATCGGGTAGGAGGTAGCTGTGCTGATCGCTATCGATGGGCCGAGCGGGTCGGGCAAGTCGAGCACGGCCCGCGGGGTGGCCCGCAGGCTGGGCCTGGCCTATCTGGATACCGGCGCCATGTACCGGGCGGTGACGTGCGCCCAGCTGGCCGCCGGGGTGGCGGCCGACGACGGCGTCGGCATCGTCCGGGTCGCGAGGGCGACCAGACTCGAGATCGGCACCGACCCGT
>JAUMWV010000072.1 GCA_030529455.1 Propionibacteriaceae bacterium
CCATGAGAACGTTTCCATGATACGCCTGGGGCTGTGGGCTGCGTCAATGGGGGCCCGATTCCGGGCTCGGCCCAGCCGACGGGTCAGCCCGGCGCACCCGGGCCAACCCCTGCGACGACCCGTGGTCAGGCCGCGGGCGGGCTCAGATGCTGAGCCTCGACTTCACCAGGGCGGCCAGCCGCTCAGCGATCTCGTTCGCCTGCTCCTGGGACGCCGCCTCGACCATCACCCGCACGACCGGCTCAGTACCCGACGGTCGCAGCAGCACCCGCCCGTTGTCACCGAGTTCCTGCGCGGCCTTCGACACCGCCGCCTGGACCTCGGTGTCGAGACCCGCACGGAGCTTGTCGACCCCCCGGACGTTCACCACGACCTGCGGCAAGACGGTCATGACGGAGGCCAGCTCCTTGAGCGTCTCACCCGTCGCCGCCATCCGTGCGGCGAGATGCAGGCCGGTCAGGACGCCGTCGCCGGTGTTGGCGAACTCATTGATGATGACGTGACCCGACTGTTCCCCGCCGAGGGCGAAGCCGTTCGCGTTCATGCATTCCAGCACATAGCGGTCCCCGACCTTGGTCTGGTCGACCTTGATCCCATGCTCGCGCATGGCGTTGATGAGGCCTAGGTTGCTCATCACGGTCGTGACCAGCGTGTTCGAATGCAGCTTGTGCTGTTCCTTGAGGGCGATGGCCAGGATCGCCATGATCTGGTCGCCGTCGACCAACGAGCCCTCGTGGTCGACGGCCAGGCAGCGATCGGCGTCCCCGTCGAGTGCGATGCCGAGGTCGGCGCCGGTCTCCACGACCTTGGCCATGAGCGCGTCCATGTGGGTCGAACCGGCGTCCTGGTTGATGTTGAGACCGTCCGGCTCGGCGTGGATCACGACCACGTCGGCCCCCTGGGCCGCGAAAGCGGCGGGAGCGGTCTGGTAGGCCGCCCCGTAGGCGCAGTCGATGACCACCTTCAGACCCGCCAGGCTGGCGTCGGCCCCGAGCGAGCTGACCAAGTGGGCAATGTAGCCCTCGACGGCGCCGCCATCGAACTTCACCCGGCCAACATCGGCTCCGGTGGGACGGCGCCAGTCCTCGCCCATCCGGGCCTCGATCGCGTCCTCGATGGAATCGTCCAGCTTGACCCCGCCCCGGCTGAAGAACTTGATGCCGTTGTCCGGCATCGGGTTGTGCGAGGCCGAGATCATGACGCCCAGGTCGGCGTTGTAGGAGTTCACCAGGTAGGCCACGGCCGGGGTCGGCACCACGCCGAGGCGGATGACGTCGACGCCCGCCGATAGCAGACCGGCCACCACCGCCGCCTGCAGGAACTCCCCGGAGGCCCGCGGGTCCCGGCCGACCAGCGCGACGGGGCGTTCGGCGCCAAAGGCACCGGCCTCCCCGAGGATGTGGGCCGCCGCAACCGACAGATCGAGGGCGAGTTCAGCGGTCAGGTCGAGGTTCGCCGTGCCGCGAACCCCATCAGTGCCAAATAGTCGAGCCATAGCCAGTGAGTCTAGAACCCCCATGGGCAAGTCGAGGCGATCCACGCCAGGCCGCGGCCCGACCGGCGATGCAGAATCCCCGCCTGGCCCGGAGCCGCCGGGGCGAGGTCCCGGTCCGCGCAAACGCGAACTGGCCCGCCCCACGCGGGGACGGGCCAGCCCAAAGCGGCAAAGATCACCGCTTGCTGTACTGAGGAGCCTTGCGGGCCTTCTTCAGGCCAGCCTTCTTGCGTTCCTTGACGCGGGCGTCCCGGGTCAGCATGCCGGCCTTCTTCAGCGCCGGGCGCGACGCCTCGGCGTCGGCGGCGTTCAGCGCCCGGGCGATGCCCAGCCGCAGCGCGCCAGCCTGACCGGTCACGCCGCCGCCGTGGATTCGGGCGATCACGTCGTAAGACCCCGTCACACCAGCGGTCTCGAAGGGCTCACTGATGTGCTGCTGGTGCACCTTGTTCGGGAAGTAGTCGTCCAGCGTGCGACCGTTGATGGTCCAGGTACCGGTTCCGGGGACGAGGCGGACTCGCGCCACGGCCTCCTTGCGGCGCCCGGTCGCACCGGCCGGGACGATGACCGCCGGGCGCGACGACGTCGCGGTTGCGGCGGGGTTCGAATCCGAACGGTAGGCGATCTCGCGATCGGCTTCGTCGGTGAAGGGCACAACCTCGGTCTCGAGGACGTCGAGTTCGTTGTCAGCAGTCATGGTGCTCTCTTTGCTCACTGGGCGATCTGGGTGATCTCGTAGGCGACCGGACGCTGAGCCTCGTGCGGGTGCTCAGGACCGGCATAGACCTTGAGCTTGCCCATCATCTGGCGGGCGAGCTTGTTCTTCGGCATCATGCCCCACACCGCGAGCTCAACGGCCTTGCGCGGATCTTTGTCGAGCAGTTCACCGATCGAGGTGGCGGTCAGGCCACCCGGGCGTCCGGAGTGACGGTAACGCATCGAATCGCTGCGCTTGTTTCCGGTCAGGGCGATCTTCGACGCATTCACCACGATCACGAAATCGCCCTGGTCGACATGCGGGGCGAAAGTGGCCTTGTGCTTACCGCGCAGCAGGTTAGCGACGTTAACCGCCAGGCGTCCAAGAACGACATCGGTGGCATCGATCACATGCCAGTTCCTGGTTACTTCACCAGGCTTTGGGGTGTACGTAGACACGGTCGCGGACCATCTTCCAGTAGTTGTTGTCAGGCTCTAGGCTGCGGACGCGAGCGCCGGGCGGGCTCACCTGCACGCAACAGCGACCTACCTTACCCGCAGCGGGGCAGGCGGTCAAAATGCGGCGCTCGCGTCCGGGGCTCACTTGGCGTCGTCCGCCTGCGAGCCGGTCTCGGTTTCGGCGTCCCCGGCGCTGTGGTCTTCGGCCTTGGCCTCTTCCGGGGCTTCGGCCTCGGCCACCTCACCGGCGGGGGCTTCCAGCGCCTCGCCGAGCTGCGCCATGGACGCGCCGCCCAGCGTCGCCAGCATCTGCCGGACGTTCGCCAGCTGGCCGGTGATGGAATCCCGGCGGGCGGTGAGGGCGGCCAGTTCGCGCTCGGATTCGCGGCGCACCCGCTCGGCGTTAGCCCGGGCGTTCTCTAGCATGCCCTTGGCCTCCTGGCGCGCCGATTCCCGCAACTGCTGGGCCTCGGCGCTGGCGTCCTCCAGCAACTTGGCGGCCTCGGCCTGGCACGCCGCGAGCTTGTCCTCGGCGGCAGCGATGGAGGCCTCGTGGTTCGCCATGAGCGTCTGGAACTCGGCGGCGGCGTGGTCGCGCCGGGCCGAGAGCGTCTTCTCGAAGTCGGCGGCCGCGGCGGCTGCCTTTGCCCGCTGCGACTCGAAGAGCGCCTCCGCCTCGCCGCGCCGCGCGGAGGCCTCCCGCTCGGCGTGGTCGATGATGTCGTCGGCCTCCCGTTTGGCCGATTCCACGACCTTGGCGACCTCGGACTCGGCCTGCGAACGGATCTCCTCGGCGTAGGAGTCCGCGGCCTCGCGGATGCCCACCGCCGAGCGCTCGGCGTCGTCGGTCAGGGTCGCGGCACGCTCTTCGGCCAGCGCCACCAGCTCGGCGGCCTGTTCCTCGGCGAGCACCAGGATCTGGGAGATCCGGGGGCCGAGGTCGGCGAAGCTCGGCGGCGCCGCCTCGCGCGCGGAATCCTCCAGCTGCTCAACCCGGTCTCGCATCTCTGCCAGGTCCCGCGCCAGCGAGTCGTTCGCCGACTGGAGCTTGGTGATCTCGACCGCCTTCTGCGCCGCCTCCTGCAGCGCAGAAGCCTGCCCGGCCTTGAGCGAGTGCATCGCGTGCTCGACGGCGGCCGGGTCATAGCCACGAAACACCGTCGGGAATGCGGATGGTTCTGTCATGTCAGTCCTTCTCAGAGGTTGTTGGTGATGGGAGGCTCTGGGGTGGGGGCACGGCGAGCGCCTCAATGACGCCCTTGAGCTGCCCCAGCTCTTCGCGGATCTCGTCGCGTTGCCTGGAGAGCGCATCGACCTCTGCCCTGGCCTCCGCGAGCCGCTGCCTGGCATCGGCGCGGACGCGGTCAGCCTCCGACCTGGCCTCGGCAACCGCCTTGGTTGCTTCGTCCCGGCCGGCCTGAACCTGCTCGAAATGCTCTCGCTGCAAAGAGTTGAGGTCATCCAGCATCCGCTCCCGCATGGCCTCTGCCTCGTCGCGCGCCTGGGCCAGTAGCAGTTCGGCCCGGGCCATCTTAGCGTCGGCATCAGAGTCGGCCTGCTCCCGGGTGGACTCTGCATAGCGTTCCGCCCGGTCCCGCGTCGACTGCGCGTCCGCCTCGGCGGCGGCGAGCATCGCAGCGACGCTCGCCTGGGCGTGTTCGAGCTCCCGGCTGGCCTCGGCGCGGTCGGTATCGGCCTGGTGTTTCGCCTGGGCCTGCATCGCCTCCAGCTCGGCGCGGACGCTGGCGGACTGCTCGGCGAGTTCCCGCTCAACCGACTGCCTGCGTGCGGCCAGCTCGGCATCGACCCCCTCGCGGAGTTCGGCGACCGTCCGTTCGGTCCATTCGAGCTGTTGCTTGGCCTCGGCCAGTATCCGCTGGGCCTCGACGTTGGCGTCGGCCAGCACCCGCTCGTGTTCGGCGAGGATCTGCTGGGCGTTGGCCGCCAGCGCCTCCTCGCTGGCGGTGCGCGCCTCGAGCAGTTCCTCGTGGTGGCGCCGGGTGCGTTCGGCGAGCTCGGCTTCGGCGCGGTCGCGCTGCTCCTGGGCCGCCGCGAGCACTTCCGCGGCCTCGGCCTGCGCCGTGGCGCGCCGCTCGGCCTCGGTCCGGCCCAGTTCCGCCAGGCGCTCGGCGATCTCGTTGTCGGTGCGCACGCGCGCGGCCTCGGCCTCCTCGCGCACCTCAGCGGCCTGCAGGCGGGCGGCTTCGACCAGTTCGGCGGCGTGCTGCTGCGCAGCCTCGATCACCTCGTCGGCGCGCGCCTGGGCGGCCTGAGCGAGTTCTGCCGCCGCCGCCTCGGCGTTGGCCACGACCTTGGCCGCACGGGAGCTCGCCGCGAGCATGGTGGTGCGCGCCTCATCATCGGCTTCGGTGACCCGCCGCTGCGCCGAGTCCAGCAGCCGCTTGGTCTCGGCACGCACCGAATCGTTCGCCCGCACCAGGTCGTCGGCCTCGGTCCGCAACTGGGCACGCTTCGCCGCCAGCGCGTCCACCTCGGCCTTAGCCTCGGCACGCAACCGGTCAGCGATGTCTTGGGCCCGCGTCAAAATCTCACTTGCTTGGGCCGAGACACCAGTCAGGGGATCCGCGGCGCCTACCGTCATGGCGCCCATTCTCTCTAAGCTGACCACCCGCAGCAAGCCCGTAGCCAGGCGACCATAACCATGACCTTGAGGGTTTCCCTAGCTCGGCTTTTGAGGCCCCTGCGACGCATAGGGTTGCTTGTG
This sequence comes from Propionibacteriaceae bacterium, assembly GCA_030529455.1. Lineage (GTDB taxonomy): Bacteria > Actinomycetota > Actinomycetes > Propionibacteriales > Propionibacteriaceae > JAUMWV01. The sequence goes on from JAUMWV010000072.1 coordinate 5,376, forward strand.
GGTCTAGTGTTGGTTCATGGCTTCAAAGATGAATGCGAATGTGACGGTATCCGCGCCGACGGACCTACGTAACGTGGTCTTGGTTGGCTCCAACGGATCGGGCAAGACCACGTTATTTGAACAGATCCTGCGCGCGCGCATTGAGGGCTACCGCGGAGAGAAGGACGACCCCGAACGCGCGGCCGCCCTGACGCTGGCGACGGTCAACTCCGATGACGTCGCGGTGAACCTTCTGGATGCACCGGGA
>JAUMWV010000019.1:0-29012 GCA_030529455.1 Propionibacteriaceae bacterium
GAACAAGCGGTGGGAGAAGTTGGGGGCGAGAGTCCGGATCAGCCTCGTTCGTTGGCTCTCAAGGGCATATCGCGTGGCTGCGGCAGGCGCGACGTTGTGGGCCTCGTCGACGATGAGGATGTCGAACTTGCGCGGGTAGGTGCTTGAGGCAGGGAGGATGTCCTTGAGTAGCCGCAGGCCTTCGCCTGACTTGGCCCAATCCACTGACGTGATGAGCCGTGGGAACGAGGTCCACGGGTTCGATTGAATTCCTCTGCTGCGTCGTAGCTGCTTGACGTACTCCGTATCGACGATTCGGAACTCCAAGCCGAACTTCTCCTGCATCTCCGTTTGCCACTTGGTCTGAAGGCTCGCTGGGCAGACGACGAGAACCGTGCGGGCTCGATGCCGGATCAGCAGCTCCTGGACAACTAGGCCAGCCTCAATGGTCTTGCCGAGTCCCACATCGTCAGCGATGAGGAGGTTTACCCGTGCCATGTCGATGGCTCGAACGAGGGGGTCAAGCTGATAGTCCTCAATGGAGATGCCGCTGCGGAACGGTGCTTGAACGAACGTGCGGTTCGCGTTGGTTGCTGCACCCCAGCGCACCGCATCCAGGAAAGCTTCCAGCCGGTCATCCGAGTCCCAGCCGGTGATCTCGGGCAGCCCGGCCTTTTCAAGTACTTGCGCACCAGGCTCAAGTTCCCAAATCACCTGAAGCTCTTCTCCCAACGCGTCCTCGTCCAGCGAGGAGAGCGTGACGAGGTGCTGCGGACGCGTCCCGGGCAGCGCATTCCCCCTCGGCGCTTCGGACACAACCCACTGGCGACGACGTACCTCGACGAGCTGGCCGGGTTCAGGAACAGTCTGCATTGGAAACCCTTGGTTTAGCGTCATGCGAGCCGATCCTCGACGAGCAGGCGAAGGACATCCTCGCGATGTGCCCTGACATGGGCCTTCATACTCCGACCGATGAGTTCGCCGAGGGCGACAGGTACTGCGTTGCCGATGAGCCTGCCGATGGTCTTCATGTGCACGGGGGCATCAGGCGGGACGAATTGGTAGTTCGGAGGGAAGCCCTGCAAGATCGCTCCCTCTCGCAGAGAGATCGCTCGATCCTGGGATGGGTGTCCGAAGCGTCCGTTACCGAACCCGTAGAACTGAGTGGTCATGGTTGGGGCAGCCTCGTCCCAAGCCATGCGACCGTAGACACCGGGGTAAGTTTTACCGGACTCCTTCTTGTGGCATTCAGCGACGAGTTCGTCGGGCCAGTCACGCCAGGTACCTCCGGGCTTGGATGCCTTGATCCTACGCAGATTCAGTGGTGACAGCCTGGAGGCTTGGTGCAGTCGATCTGTTGCATCTGTTGACCCCGCCGCCAGGGCTGGCACCTTTCCATTGCCGATCGCTTCGCGAACGCTCGTCGGTTTCGCCTTGAACTGAGCGGGGCTAAGAAGGCTGATTGGGCCAAGGCGCGAAGCGAGGAGAACCAGTCGGTTCCGGTGCTGGGGAACACCGTAGTCTTGGCAGTTGACGACCTGTTTGGACACCTCGTAGCCGCTGGCTTCGAGCGATGCAACGAACTCATCGAAAACAGCATGGTCAAGAAGACCGGGCACATTTTCCATGGTTACTAGCTCTGGGAGCAACTCTCCCGCAAGCCGAGAGAAGTGCCGCAGCAGCCACCATCGGTCGTCGTCAGTTGACGCTTTCTGGTTGTAGGAAGAGAACGTCTGGCATGGCGCGCAGCCGGCCAGCAAGCGAACGCTTCTCGGCAGATAGTACGAGGCCAGTTCACCGGGTTCAATGTCGCAGACTGACTTGAGGAGGAACTTGGCCTTGTTGTTCTCCGTGTACGGGTACTCGCACGCAGGGTCAACATCGACGCCCAGACGTACATTGATTCCGGCCTTGGCAAGGCCATGGGTCAACCCGCCCGCGCCGCTGAACAGGTCTACAGCGTTGATTCGTATGCGGGACGTGGTCATTTGACCCCGCCTTCGGGAGCTTCCTCGCGCGAGTCGCCAGTTTTGACCCAGGCATCAACCTGGTCTCGTTTAAACTCCCGCTTTCGCCCCATCTTGCGTGCGGGCATGGCTGAACGGTCGCCCCAGCGGTAGACGATGTTACCGCTCATTCCAAGGTACTGACCAATCTCCTCGACGGAGAGCCAGCAATCCTGCACGTCAGCCATCTATCCCCCTTCAGCCAGCGCGCCGAGGGCGCCTCTGCGCGCTGCGATCATCGGACAGCAAGCACACAATCGCCCTAAGTGTAGGCGCAAACTACCGAGCACACCTGCTTTGGGCCGCAGAGGCGCGCATACGAACGCTCGCGTCCATGGTCTTCCCGCCCCTCAGCGCTAGCGGAGCGCCGCCTTGTTCCCCCAACCGGACAGCGCGGGCGCAGCCTGTAGCGACAGCACGGCTGTTGCCGAGAGCGGAGACCTGCTAGTTAGGCAACAGCTCACTAGCATCGGCCACCCATCCAGTGGTGGGCCCATGAGCCATTCGACCCTGGGGTTATCCGCAAGCTGTGGGCATGTCCCGCTAACTCAGGTGCCCACGAAGACACGGTAAGCCCAGGCGCTGTCGGGGATGTTGCACGCGAAGTTCGATCAGGTCAATGGCCGAGGGTACAGGGGAGTTGGCTGATCTGGCATCCCGCTGGAGCCGCCTTGAGGACGAACAGCACAAACTGTTGCAGCCCCCGACGCTGACGTGGCACCGCTTGGCCTAACTGAAGCGGGAGCAGGACCGGATCACCGGGCCGCCGAAGCAAAGGAAAAGGTCAAGGTCCGAGCCTCGACTGGGGTGATACCCAAGCACGGCTCGAACCTCGACTACTTGGGGTGAGTAACGGGACTCGAACCCGCGACATCCTGGACCACAACCAGGTGCTCTACCAGCTGAGCTATACCCACCATGCAACGTGACGCCAGCCGAAGCTGACGGCTTGGTTACTGTAGCGCATGCGGGGCGCCGAGCGGAAATCGCCCTACAGGTAGAGGCCCGACGGGCTGTCTTGGAGGCGTTCGGCCGCGACCGCGTGGATGTCGCGCTCCCGCAGCAGCACGTAGACCTTGCTGCGCAGTTCGACCTCGGCGCGGTCCTCGGGGTCGTAGAGGACGCGGTCGTCCATGCTGACCGAGCGGACGTTCACCCCCGCCGCCACGACCTTCGCCCAGGTGAGCCGCCGCCCCATCTGGACGGTCGCCGGGATCAGAATCCCGCCCCCGCTGCGCCGCTCGCTGTGTTCGGTGTCCGGGTCGACCAGCACCCGGTCGTGCAGCATGCGGATCGGCAGCGCCTCGGCCTCGCTCATGGCTGGCCCAGCTCCGGGCGCGCCGGGTTCGCGAGCGACCGGCGCCGCGAGACCGCCACGATGCCCCGCAGAGTCAAGACGAGAGTGAGCGCGCCCAGCACCGCCCCGCCGAGCGCCACCAGCCGATCGACCCGCCAGCCCCGTTCGTCCTTGACCTGAGACTTCAGGTTCTCAAACTCGGTCGCCGCAAACGTCTTGGCGTTGCCCGCCACCCGCTTGGCGACATTCTTCGGCTGGACATCGTCCAACAGCTCGCTCACGGACGAGACGAGTCTCGCCCGGCTCGCGGCGAGGTCGGCGTGGATGGCCTCTACCGTGCGCGGCGCATCGTCGGTGCTCACGTGTTCTCCTTGGTTGTCACGGGTCAGCGTCAAGCCTAGCGCCGCACGCCGGGAATGGGCACCGCCGCCGACGAAAGAGCACGCCTCGCCCACGCCCCGGCTCCCGGGTGCCCTAGGCTGAGGCGCATGAGCGCACGCCTATCCACCGGTTCCGTCGCACCCGCATTCACGCTGCCCAACGCCGCGGGCGAGGCCGTCTCCCTGGCCGACTACGCTGGGCAGCGCGTCATCGTCTACTTCTACCCGTCCGCCATGACCCCTGGCTGCACCATGCAGGCCGTTGATTTCTCCGCCTCGCTGGACGACTTCCTCACCGCCGGATACCAGGTGATCGGGATCTCCCCCGACGGCGTGGACCGCCTGGCGGCCTTCACGCAGAAGTCCGACCTGAAGCTGACTCTGCTCGCCGACCCGGACAAGACCGTGCTCAACGCCTACGGCGCCTACGGGACGAAGAAGCTGTACGGCAAGGAGATCGAGGGCGTGCTGCGCTCCACCTTCGTCATCGACGTGGCACCAGACGGCACCGGCACGGTCCAGGTCACCCAGTACAACGTCAAGGCCACCGGGCACGTCGCGAAACTGCGCCGGGAACTCGGGATCTGATCTCAGTCGGCGCGCTTGCGTCCCGACTGGACGATGAGCGGGTCCACTGGCGCGATCGCGTCGGGGTCCTTGTCGTCGTATTCGTGCTGGTGCAGGAACAGCCGCATGGCATTGAGCCGGGCCCTCTTCTTGTCGTTGGACTTGATCCGGTACCACGGCGCGACCTCGGTGTCGGTCAGTTTGAGCATCGCGGCCTTGGCGTCTGAGTAGGCGTCCCACCGGTCGAGGGATTCCAGGTCCATAGGAGACAGTTTCCAGCGCCTGACCGGGTCGATCTGGCGGATCGCGAACCGGGTTCGCTGTTCCCGCTGCGTGACCGAGAACCACAGCTTGGTGACCGTGATCCCGGACTGGATCAGCATCTGCTCGAACAATGGGGCCTGGACCATGAAGGTCTTGTATTCCTCGTCGGTGCAGAACCCCATCACCCGCTCAACCCCTGCGCGGTTATACCAGGAGCGGTCGAACAGGACGATCTCACCGGCCGTCGGCAGGTGCTGGATGTAGCGCTGGAAATACCACTGGCCGCGTTCCTTCGCGCTCGGAGCCGTCAGGGCCACCACCCGCGCCCAGCGGGGATTGAGGTGCTCGGTGAACCTCTTGATCGCCCCGCCCTTGCCCGCGGCGTCACGGCCCTCGAAGATGATGACGTGCTTGGTTCCGCGATCCTGAGCCGAGTACTGGAACTTCAGCAATTCGATCTGCAGAATCCGTTTCTCATACTCGTATTCCTCACGGCTCATCAGCTCGTCGTAGGGGTACTTGTCGCGCCAGGTCTCGACCGCCTGCCCCAGCGGGTCGATGAGGAACTGGTCCTCCCCATGCACGTCCCCTACGGTGTAGCCCTGGTCCTTGACCATGTCGATGAACTCGCGAAGATTCTGACTCCCCATGACCACATCTAAGCGGGTCGGGGAGCCGGTAGCCAGCTTCGCGCAGTGATTCGTACCGGAGAAGGGACTTGAACCCTCACGCCTTGCGGCACAGGAACCTAAATCCTGCGTGTCTGCCAATTCCACCACTCCGGCGAGTGCGAGCACCGGGAGTCTACGCCACCAGCGGCGCTGAGCGAAGTCGGCGCGTCCACGCCTCGTCCGCCCAACCGGTTCCCAGGACCGGTCCGGCCCCGGCACCGCGCCCACGAGTCAGCTCAGCCCCCTAGCCGCCACCCATCGTCTCAGTATGCGGACAGCCCAGCGGTAGCCCAAGGCGGCGCCCATTAGCGCAAACATTCTTGACATCAAGATTTTTTCGGGTTTCCGTCCCGATCCGGACACCGGGACTGTACATTTCTGGAATCCCGGAGCCCGACGCGGGGCCCGCAGAGCCAAGGAGACCACCTTGACTAGTGAACAGAACCTTCCCGTCAACCCCCCTAAGCCACAGCCCTCCGGCCCGACACCGCCGCTAAGCGCAGCCGGGGAACCGACACAGACCGGGCACACTCCGACCAGCGAGAGCTTCAGCACGGTCATGGACTCGCCCGCCTACTCGGCCCTGCGGTCCACCTTCAGGAAGTTCGCCTTCCCCATGACCATCGCCGGGCTGGCCAGCTACTTCACCTACGTGATCCTGTCGATCTACGCTCCGGCGCTCATGGGCACCCCCGCTATCGGCGCCCTGAACTGGGGCAGCCTCATCGGCCTAGCGCAGTTCGGCGTCACCTGGATCTGGACCGCCATCTACGTCAAGTTCGCCAACCACCGCCTCGACGCGGCGGCAGCAGACCTCAAGGCCCAGCTCGAGAAGGGAACCCCGGCATGAGCGTGCTGTTCGAAACCAAGCAATACGGCGAGCCCTGGATCAACATCGCGGTCTTCGCCCTGTTCGTCGTCGCGACCATGGCGATCGTCGTCGCCGTGAGCCGCCAGAAGTCGAAGGCCAGCGACTTCTACACCGGCGGAGCCCAGTTCTCGGGACGCCAGAACGGCCTAGCCATCACCGGCGACTACCTGTCCGCGGCAGCCTTCCTCGGCGTCACCGGGGCCATCGCCATCTACGGCTACGACGGCCTGCTGTACTCGGTCGGTTTCTTCGTCGCCTGGATTCTCGCCCTCTACCTGGTCGCCGAACCGCTGCGCAACACCGGCAAATACACCATGGCCGACGTGCTCAGCTTCAAGATGAACCAGAAACCCGTGCGCACCGCCGCGGCGGTCTCGACCCTCACCATCTCGTTCGTCTACCTGGTGGCGCAGATGGCGGGCGCGGGCGGCCTCGTCGCGCTCCTGCTCGGCATCCCCAAGGAGAACCTGCTCCAGACCAACCTGGTCATCACGATCGTCGGCGTGCTGATGATCGCCTACGTCCTGATCGGCGGCATGAAGGGCACCACCTGGGTGCAGATGATCAAGGCCGTGCTGCTGCTACTCGGCGCCGCGTCCATGGCCGCGGTCGTCATGTACGGGCACGGGTTCAACCTCTCCGACCTGCTCGCGGGCGCCAACCAGGCCGCCCAAGGCCCCTCCGGCCTGGGCAAGGACATTCTGCTGCCGATGGGCCAGTATGGGGCCAACGACTGGACCAAACTGTCCTTCCTCTCCCTGTCCATCGCCCTGGTGGCCGGCCCGTCCGGGCTGCCGCACGTGCTCATGCGGTTCTACACCGTGCCCACCGCGAAAGAGGCCCGCAGCTCGGCGGTGTGGGCGATCATCCTGGTCGGCGTCTTCTTCCTGCTCACCCTCATGCTCGGCATGGGCGCGGCCGAACTGGTCGGCCAAAAGGCGATCATGGAGGCTCCCGGCAAGCAAAACGCCGCGGCTCCGCTGCTCGCGCTGCACATCGGCGGCCCGGTCTTCATGGGCATCATCTCGGGCGTCGCCTTCGCCACCATCCTCGCGGTGGTCGCGGGGCTGACCATCACCGCCTCGGCCTCCTTCGCCCACGACCTCTACAACGCGGTCATCAAGGACGGCAAAGCCGCCCCAGAGGACGAGGTGAAGGTCGCCCGGATCACCTCCATCGTCATCGGGGTGCTGGCGATCGTCGGCGGGATCGTCGCCAACGGCCAGAACATCGCCTTCCTCATCTCGCTGGCGTTCGCGGTGGCCGCATCGGCCAACCTGCCCTCGATCCTCTACACGATGTACTGGCGCCGGTTCAACACCCGCGGCTCGGTGTGGAGCATCTACACGGGCCTGGTCAGTTCGGTCGTGCTGATCGTCTTCTCGCCCTCCTTCTCGGGGTCGAAATCCGCGATGCTGGGCGAGGCGGTGAACTTCGCTTGGTTCCCGCTGACCAACCCGGCGCTGGTCTCGGTGCCGCTGGCCTTCCTCGCCGGATGGCTGGGCACCGTCACCTCGGCGGAACGCATCGACCCCGAACTCGCCGCCGAGATGGAGGTCCGCTCCATGACCGGCGCCGGGGTCGAGAAGGCCATCGCGCACTGACAATCAGGACGCGCCGGTGTGGGGGCCACCCGCACCGGCGCGGTCCGCGGCCAGCGGCAACAGCGGCGCCCTGGACAACTCCCCCTCCGCGACAGTCCGCACCGGCCCGACGCCCGTGTAGCGGGTCTCAAACCGGACGCTGACCCGGCCCAGACCTGAACCCCACACCCAGCCGCGGCCCAGGCTGGGGTGCTCGACCTCGGCTCCCGGCCGGTAGAGCGGCCCGCCGCGATACACCCCCGAGGTCTCGCTCACCACGGTGCCGGACACCTCCCCGGCCCGGGTGTGCTCGTCCTCGAACAGCGGTTCCTGGGCCGCGACCGAGAACCCCGAGGTCCCCACCCCGAGCAGCCGCACCCCAGGGCGGACATCGATCCCGGCCAGCAGCCCCTTGGCGATCGCCGCGATCCGCTCGGCCTCGCCCGTCGCCCCCGGCAGCGTCCTGGCCCGGGTGAAGGTCGTGAAATCCGCCAGCCGCACCTTGATCGACACCGTGCGGGCGAACAACCCCGCCCGAGAGAGCCGCCGGGCGAGGCTGGCGGCGTCCGCGTCGATGATGGAATGCAGCCGGGCCACGTCGGTGAGGTCGGTCTCGAAGGTGTCCTCCGTCGAGATCGACTTCACCTCCCGCTCCCCGCTGACCGGGCGGTCGTCGCGGGCGAACGCCAGATCGGCCAGCCCGTTGCCCCAGGAATCCCCTAGTTCGCGGACCAGCTCGCTGCGCCGCGCCGCCTGCACATCGGCGACCGTGCGCATCCCCAGTTGGGCGAGCCGCTGCTCGGCGACCGGCCCCACGCCAGGGATCGCCCGCACCGGCAGCGGCGCGATGGTCTCCACCTCGGTCCCCGCCGCCACCAGGTGCACCCCATCCGGCTTGGCCAGCTCCGAGGCCACCTTCGCCATGAACTTGCTCGTCCCGAGACCGACCGAGGCCGTCAACCCCTCGGTCTGGCGCGTCAGCTCAGCGCGCAGGTCCCGCACCAGGTCAAGGACCCTCTCGGGCGAATGCCCGCCCGCCGCGAGATCGACATAGGCCTCATCCAGGCTCAACGGCTCCACCAGCCCCGATATCTCGCCCAGCAACCTCATCACGACGCGGCTGGACTGCTGGTAGGCGTCGAAGCGTCCGCCGAGGAAGGCGGCGTGGGGTGCGCGCCGGTGCGCCTCCGCCGCCGACATCGCCGAGCGGACGCCGAATCGCCGGGCTTCGTAGGACGCAGTAGCCACAACCCCGCGGGCGCCGACCCCACCGACCACCACGGCCTTCCCGCGCAGGCTCGGCTTGTCCCGCTGCTCGACCGCGGCGAAGAACGCGTCCAGGTCGAGGTGCAAGATCGACGGCCATTCCCGCATGACCACAGCCTAGCCGAATCCGCACAGACGAACGAATAAACCTGGCTGGGGCAGTAGACATGGCGGGGGCGGGGACCTCCTGGCCCACGCCCCCGCCCCGAAACTACTTGGACTTCTTGAACAGGTCGAGCTTGCCGTAGTGGTCGGCCAGCATGTAGTACACCGTCGGGCGGTACTTCCGGGTCGCTGTCTTGAGCTTCTCCCCGATCTTCGCCAGCACGGCGTCCAGTTCCTCGTCCGGGTCCGTCAGCGCGAGCTTCTTCTTCATGAAGCCGTCACGCACCCGCGCGAGTTCGGCCGGGTCGCCAAACGACACGAGTGAGGAATCAACCTTGTGCAACGAGATCCCACAATGCCGGATGATGCCGGCGATCGCCTCGTCATCGGCGTTGGGAACGTGTTCCTTGATATGTGCTGCCCAGTCTGTTGCCATCTGGCCTCCTCGAAAGATCTCGACTATGACCAGCACCAGCCTAGTCTGGGCGGCACCGCCGCGTAGCGGTTGCGCAACAATTTCATAACAGCTCGCCGAGCCGGACCGGGCGCAGCCCCGAATCCAGCAGCGCGGGCAGCGCCGCGGCCAGGCCCTCGGCGGTCTCCCCCGGCGGGCGGTTGACGTGGCCGATGACGATGTCGCCGCCGCGCACCCGCCGCAGTGCCGCAGCGACTTGTAAGCGGCTGGCGGTGGCCCCGGCGTCGGCGTTGACGCTGAAGTTCACGACCTTCAGCCCGAGCGCACCGGCGATCTCGACCGAGGTCTCGTCCACGTGGGCGGTGCCCGCGCGGAAGAACCGCGGCACCCGCCCGGTCAGCTGCGTGAGGTCGGCCTGGGCCCCGCTGATCTCGTCGTAGACCTCGCCCGCGTCCCGGCTGCCCCGGATGTCATAGGCGCTGGCCCCACTCACCGACAGCGGCACGTGCGCGGTGCCGTGGTTGGCCAGCTCGAACAACTCGTCGGAGGCCAGGTCGGCCGCGATCTCCCGGTTTCCCGCGATCCAGCGCGAGTTGAGAAACAGCGTCGCTGGCACCCGGTGCCTGCGCAGCACCGCGATCAGGTCCGCGTCATAGGCCATGCCCGCGGCCGAGGCCGAGGCTCCCCCGCAGGCGTCGAAGGTCAACGCGAAGGCGTCGGTGGCTGGCAGGGTGGAGACCACTCCCCTGACGGCCAGCCCGAACTCCCCCGGTGGCCGCCCGTCATAGGTGGCGACGATGCTGTCGCGGCTCACCGCGGCGGGTGCCGCCGGGCTGTGCGGCGGGGACGCGGGCGTCGCGGTGGGTGAGGGGGCTGCGGGCGGGCTGGCTGGGTCGGTGGGCGGGTCCGTCCGGCCCGGCCCGGGGACGCCGGGGCCCGGCGCGCAACCGGCCAGGCCCAGGCCCCCGATCAGCATCCCCCGGCGCGAGACCCTCATGGCCGCGGCAGGTAGCGGACGAAGTCGAACTCGTCCCCGGCCACGCGCGACACCTCGGCCCACTCGGACGCCTCGATGACCGGGAAGGTCGCCGCTCCGTCGTAGGTGCCGTGCACGTGGGTGATGTCAAGCTCGGTGAGGTAGGGCCAGGCCGCTTCGTAGATGCCGGTGCCGCCACCGATGTAGCAGGTCCGCTCCGGGGTCTGGGCGGCCAGGTCGAGCGCCTCGGCGATGGAGTGCGCGACCTCGACGCCCTCGTCGGACCAGTCTGGCTGGCGGGTGACGACGATGATCCGCCGGTCCGGCAGCGTCCGCCCGATCTGTTCGTGGGTCCTCCGCCCGAAGATCAGGGTGTTGCCGGTGGTGACCCTCTTGAATCGCTTGAAATCCTCCGGCAGGTGCCACAGCATGTCGTCGCCGGAGCCGATGACCCAGTTGTCGCTGACCGCGGCGATGGCGACGACCCGCAGGTCAGACGGCGACGGGTGCCTTGATGGTTGGCTCATGGACGTAGTTCACCACCTCGATGTCGGCCAGCTCGAATTCGTCGATCATCCTCACCCGCGGGTTGATCCGCAGCGTGGGCAGCGGGTGGGGCGTGCGGGACAGCTGCGTGGCGACCTGCTCGGTGTGGTTGGAGTAGATGTGGGCGTCGCCGAGGGTGTGGACGAGCTCCCCCACCTCCAGGTCGCAGACCTGGGCGACCAGGTGCGTCAGCAGGGCGTAGGAGGCGATGTTGAACGGCACGCCGAGGAAGACATCGGCCGAGCGCTGGTAGAACTGGCAGCTCAGGCGCCCGTCCGCGACGTAGAACTGGAACAGGGCGTGGCACGGCGGCAGCGCCATCTCGTCGACCTGCGCCGGGTTCCAGGCGGTGACGAGGTGGCGGCGCGAATCCGGGTTGGTCTTGATCGCCTCGATCACGGCCGCGAGCTGGTCGATGTGGCGCCCGTCCGGGGTGGGCCACGACCGCCACTGGTAGCCATAGATCGGGCCGAGGTCGCCGTTCTCGTCGGCCCACTCGTCCCAGATCGTGATGCGGTTGTCGTGCAGCCAGGCGACGTTGGTGTCCCCCCGCAGGAACCACAGCAACTCGCCGAAGACGCTGCGGACGTGCACCCGCTTGGTCGTGACCAGCGGGAACCCCTGGCTCAGGTCGAACCTCATCTGGTAGCCGAAGACGCTGCGGGTGCCGGTGCCGGTGCGGTCGGGCTTGTCGACGCCGTGGTCGCGGATGTGGCGCAGCAGGTCGAGGTATTGCTTCACGGCATGGCCTCCAGGAAGCCGGGCAGTTCGGCGGCCATGAGCCGCAGCGCCTTGCCCCGGTGGCTGATGGCGTCCTTCTCAGCGGGGCTGAGCTCGGCCGAGGTCACCTCGTGGCCCTCGGGCACGAAGATCGGGTCGTAGCCGAAACCGTTTCCGCCGCGGGGCTCGCGCGCCAGGCGTCCCTCCATGGTGGCCCGCCAGGTCTTCTCCCGGCCGTCCGGGGTGACCAGCGCGATCGCGCACACGAACCGGGCCCCCCGCCGCTCGTCCGGCACGTCGGCGGTCTGGGCCAGCAGCAGGTCCAGGTTGCGCTGGTCGTCGCAGGGGCTGCCCGCCCAGCGGGCCGAGCGGACGCCGGGCATCCGGTTGAGCACGTCGACCTCCAGCCCCGAATCGTCGGCGACCGCGATCACCCCCGTGTTCGCCGCGGCGGCCCGCGCCTTGATGAGGGCATTGCCCTCGAAGTCGGACGCGGTTTCCTCCGGGTCGTCGTAGACCGCGAAGTCGGCCAGGCAGGCCACCTCCACCGGCAGGGTAAGCGCGGCGAGGACCCGGCGCAGCTCCTCGGCCTTCTTCGGGTTGTTGCTGGCCATCACGACGCGGGGCAGGGCGGCACCGGGAAGCTGGAGTTCGATCATGCCAGGGCGTCCCGCTGCAGCTGCCCGAGCCGGGCGCACCCGGCCTCGCCGAGGTCGAGCAGCCGGTTGAAGGCGTCCCGGTCGAAGGGTTCCTTCTCGGCGGTGCCCTGCACCTCGATGAAGCGGCCGCCCCCGGTCATCACGACGTTCAGGTCGACTTCGGCTCGGGAATCCTCCTCGTAGGGCAGATCGAGCATGCACTGCCCGTCGACGATGCCGACCGAGACCGCCGCCACCGAGTCCCGCAGCGGTTCCCCGGCCAGCGCCCCTCGGCGCCGCAGCCACGACACCGCGTCAGCCAGCGCGACATAGGCGCCCGTGATCGCGGCCGTGCGGGTGCCGCCGTCGGCCTGGAGCACGTCGCAGTCGATGACGATGGTGTTCTCCCCCAGCGCCGCGTAGTCGACTACCGCGCGCAGCGATCGCCCGATCAGCCGCGAGATCTCGTGCGTGCGCCCACCGATCCGCCCCCGGACCGATTCCCGGTCAGACCGGTCGTGCGTCGAGCGGGGAAGCATCGCGTATTCGGCGGTGACCCAGCCGAGCCCCGAGCCCTTGCGCCAGCGCGGCACCCCCTCGGTGACGCTCGCGGCAACCAAAACCCTGGTCTTGCCGAAGCTCACTAGCACCGATCCTTCGGCGTGGTCGAGCCAGTTCCTGGTGATGGTTACCGGACGCAGCTCGTCGAGACCGCGGCCGTCCGCGCGCACAGGAGTCATGGGCGTCAACTGTACCCCACGGGCCGGGAGCGGCCCATCCCGCGGGCCGCGGCGGACTCGCACCACCCGGTGAGGCCGGGGCCGCTCAGGCCAGCCGGATCGCCTCGGCCCCGGCCACGAACCCGCCCATGAGGCGCCGCCCGATGCCCTCGAAATCCGCGGCGTCGCCGGTGGTGAAGAACCGCCGCGACGCGACCCGGCGTTCGGGCCGCAGCAGGCCGCGTTTGGTGAGGGTCGAGAAGGTCGAGCGGGCGCACTCGTCGGCGCTGGAGACCAGCGTCACCGCATCCCCCATGATGTAGCCGATGACGCCCGACAGCAGCGGGTAGTGCGTGCAGCCGAGGATCAGCGTGTCCACGCCGTTGTGCATCAGCGGCTCCAGGTACTCACCCGCGACCGTCAGCAGCTCGGGGCCACCCGTCACCCCGGCCTCGACGAACTCGACGAAACGTGGGCAGGCGCGGGTGAGCACCTTGACGTGGGGGGCGGCGGCGAAGGCGTCGTTGTAGCTGCGGGAGGTCGCGGTCGCCTGGGTGCAGATGACCCCGACCCGGTTGTTGCGGGTCGCCGACACGGCACGGCGGGCCGCGGGCAGGATCACCTCGGTGACCGGCACCGAGTAGCGCTCCCTGGCGTCCCTCAGGACCGCAGCCGAAGCGGAGTTGCACGCGATGACGAGGGCCTTCACCCCCTGGGCGACGAGATAGTCCAGCCCCTGGAGCGCGTACTCGCGGATCTCGGCGATCGGGCGCGGCCCGTAGGGGGCCCTCGCGGTGTCCCCGAGGTAGATGATGTCCTCGTTGGGCAGCAGGTCAACGATCGCGCGCGCGACGGTCAGCCCACCGAACCCGGAATCGAAGATCCCGATGGGCAGGTTCTGGCGCTGGATCATCGCGACAGTCTAACCCGCGGTGGGCGCCCAACCCGGGGCAGCACTCACCGCGGCTCCCGCCGCAGGCTCAGCTGGACGAGCACCGGCCCCGCGGACGAGGGCGCGGACGCTCCGCACCCGGGGGAGCCGTCGCGGTGCCCGGACGCGCAACCGGAACAGCCGCACCCGGGGCAGCCCATGCGCAGCTCCCGCACCTCCAGGCGTCCCATGCGGCTCAGCTGCGCGACGGCGGCGTCCACCATCGGTTTGTCCAGCCCGCTGATCCTGGCGACGTCGTCCAGGGTGGCCGCCCCCTCCTCGAAGGCGGCCAGCACCCGCCGCAAGGGTCCGCTCACCAGAACAGCCGCCCGACCTGGAAGATCAGCACCGCCAGGCCCCAGGCGACGGCGAGCTGCATGACCACGCCGAACAGCGTCCAGGCCCAGCCGACCTCCCGCTTCTGCGCCGCCAGCGTCGCGACGCACGGGGTGTAGGCGAGCAGGAACACCAGGAAGGCCATGACCGCCGGGAGCGGGTGCCCACCGGAGGCCTCGCTGAAGTCGGCGCTGATCCGCTCGCCCAGCTCCCCCGGCTCGTCCTCGGACTCCGGCTCGTCGACCGCGTAAGTCTGGGCCCAGCTGGAGACCACGGCCTCTTTGGCCACGAACCCAACCACCAGAGCCGACGTGGTGCGCCACTCGCCGAAGCCCGCCGGGGCGAAGACCGGGGTCACGGCTTTGGCGGCCACGGCATAGGCCGAATCCTCCACCGGCACGTCCCCGAACTTGCCCTCTCCGCCCGCCGGGATGGACTGGAGCAGCCACACCAGCGTGACCGTGATGACGATGACCCCCGAAGCGGTCTGCAGGAACCCCTTGAGCCGGGTCCAGGACACCGCCGCGGTGAGCCGCAGCGTGGGCCGCTGGTAGGGCGGCAGGTCCAAGACCAGCGGGTCGGTGCCCATAGTCCGCCACAGGGTCTTACGCAGCAGGAAGCCCACGCCGACCACCAGCAAGATCGACAGCAGGTACATGATGAACACCACCGTGCCCGCCCATGGGCCGAAGAACACGGTGCCGACGAGCACGTACACAGTCAGCCGCGCGGTGCACGACGTGAAGGGCAGCAGCAGAACCGTCAGAATCCGCTGGCGCGGGCTGGGCAGGCTCCGGGTCGCCGAGATGGCGGGCACGTTGCAGCCGAAACCGACGATGAGCGGCAGGAAGGCCTGACCCGGCAGCCCGATGGCCCGCATCATCCGGTCGGCGACCACTGCGGCCCGGGCCATGTAGCCGGAGTCTTCTAGCAGCGCCAGCAGGATGAACATCAGCGCCATGAGCGGGACGAAGGTCAGCAGCATGCCCACGCCCGCGATCAACCCGTCGACGATGAGCCCCTCCAGCCAGGTCTCGCCGAGCCCGAGCGAGCGGAGCAGGGCGCTGGCCCCCTCCGACACCGGGCCGGTGAACAGGGCGTCTAGACCGTCCTGCATCGGCGCGGCGACCGTCGTGGTGACCTGGAAGACCACCCACATGACGGCTAGGAAGATCAGCGGTCCCAGCACTGGCGCGGTGACCCACCGGTCGATCCGGTCGCTCATGGCGACGCGGCGTTCGCCCGAACTCGTGGTGGCCGCGGCGATCGCGGCATCGACGAAGGAGAACCGGTCATCCTCTAGCGCGAGCTCATCTTCGGCTCCCGCGTCGGGGACGGGCCGCGGCGGACGGGATTCGGCCGCCAATTCGGCACCGACGACGCGGGTGAGCTCGTCCAGCCCGGTGCGGCGGCGGGGGTTCAGGGCGACCACCGGGCACCCCAGGCGTGCCGCCAGGGCGTCGGCGTCCGCCTCGATGCCCCGGTGAGCGGCGACGTCCAGCATCGTCAGCGCGACGACGATGCGGTTGTCCCGCTCCCGGAGCTGCGCGACGAGGTACAGCGAACGGGCGAGGTGGGCGGCGTCGGCGACGACGACGGTGACGTCTGGCTGCTCATCGACAGGGGCGTCGACCACCAGCTGCCTGGTCAGCGCCTCGTCCGGGGACAGCGGGTCCAGCGAATAGGCGCCCGGAAGGTCCACGAGCGTGATGAGCAGCTCGGTCTCGACCCCGGCACCCTCGCCGTGGCACGGTGCCTGCTCGGTCCGCGCCCGCCAGATGCCCCTGGCGACCTCGACGGTGGTGCCCGGCCAGTTGCCCATGGTGACCCGGGCCCCGGTCAGCGCGTTGAAGATCGTGGATTTGCCGGAGTTGGGCGAGCCCGCCAGGGCGACCACGGGAGCCCCCGCCCCAGCACCGGTGCCTGGGCCGGAACCGTGACAGGCCACCTTGACGGATCTCGGCACGCTCGGCCGCGAGCCGAACGAGAACCGCGGTTTGTCGGACATCACTGGCTCACCTCCGCGAAAGCATTAGCCAGCAACCGGCGCCCCAGCGCGATCCGGGCGCCCGCGATGCTGACGATCCGGCCGCCACCCGAGACTCGCTGCACCACCTCCAGCGGCGCCCCGCGCCGGAAACCGAGGGCGGACAGCCGCCTCCGCAGTGGAGGGCTACCCTCCACACTGATGAATGTGAGCTTCGTATTGAGCGGCGCAGCCTGAAGCGAAACCTGACCCGCTGCGCCGCGATCGGGCAGTTGTGTCATACACCGACGCTACACCCAGGTCAGGCAAGGCTAACCATAAAGTGGGCAAATAGCGGCGGCGAACTTAGTCGGGCCGTCAGGCCTGAAGCAGCGACTCCTGGACCCAGCCGACCCACTCGTGGACGTCCTCCAGCTCCGGGTCGTCCCGCTCCGACAGCACCAGCCGGATCGCCGTCAGCGTCTTCAGCCAGGCCTCGAAGTGATCGTCCGGGACGCGCACCTGCACCGGGTCGTCCAGGTCCTGCCACATCGTCAGGGCGGCATCGACCTTGGCCCTGGCCGCGTCGGCCTCGGTGAACCGCCGGAACTCCGCGTCGGCCTCGTCGTCGGCGTAGGCGCTCGGGAACAGCCGCCGCAGCGCCGGGTCACGCTCCGCGACCTCGTCGGCGGAGACCGGCACCCCCGCGATCGAGGAGATGAGGTCATCGCCCTCGGGCAGCAGGGCAGACACGATGTGCACCAGACCCGCGATGAGCTGTGAGAGCACGTCGCGTTCGCCGGGGTGGAAGACCACCAGCCGACCCTCCGGAGTCCGCCTGACCCCCTTCACGACGGCTGCTCCAGCGTCGCCAGCAGACTGTAACCGTGCATCGCGGCCACGTCGCGTTCCATGGCCTCGCGGTTGCCGTGGGAGACGACGGCCTTGCCTTCGTGGTGCACCTGCAGCATGAGTTTCTCGGCCTTCGCCCTCGGGTACTTGAAATACTCCTGGAACACGTAGACGACGTAACTCATGAGATTGACCGGATCGTCCCACACGATAGTCACCCACGGTTGCTGGATCGCCTCGGTTGGCCTCTCCAGCAGAGCCGTACCTCCCGATGGTGCCGTCTGCTCACTCATGCCTGCATTCTCGCACTCGCGGCCGGTAGAACGCGCGATTAGGCTGGTCACCATGACCACGGCCCTGCTGACCGACCACTACGAGCTCACCATGGTGCGCGCCGCGATGCGCGCGGGAACGGCCTTCCGGCACTCCCTGTTCGACCTGTTCACCCGGCGACTCCCCGAGGGGCGGCGCTACGGCGTCGTGGCCGGTGTCGGCCGGGCCCTCGATGCCATCTCCGAGTTCCGGTTCCGCGACCCCGAGCTGGACTTCCTCCTGGAACGCGGCATCATCAACGACGAGCTGGCGCACTGGCTGGCCGGGTTCCGCTTCAGCGGCAACATCTGGGGCTATCCCGAGGGGGAGGTCTATTTCCCCGGCTCACCGGTGCTGAGTGTCGAGGGCAGCTTCGCTGAATGCTGCGTCCTGGAGACCGTGCTGCTCAGCATCTACAACCACGACTCGGCGATCGCCGCGGCCGCGTCCCGCATGACTGCCATGGCCGAGGGCCGTCCCTGCAACGAGATGGGGTCGCGCCGCACGCACGAGGAGTCTGCCGTCGCCGCCGCCCGCGCCGCCTATGTCGCGGGGTTCAACGCGACCAGCAACCTGGAGGCGGGCCGCCGCTACGGTATCCCGACCATGGGCACGGCCGCCCATTCCTTCACGCTGCTGCACGACTCCGAACGCGACGCCTTCACCGCCCAGCTGGCCGAACTCGGCGAGAACACCACGCTGCTGGTCGACACCTACGACATCGAGACCGCGATCCGCACCGGCGTCGAGCTCACGCAGGGCCGCCTCGGCTCGATCCGGCTGGACTCCGGCGACCTGGCGATCATGGCCCGCCAGGCCCGCGACCTGCTGGACGACTTGGGCGCCACCGGCACGAAGATCATCGTCACCAGCGACCTGGACGAGTGGCAGATCGCGGCGCTGCGCGGCGTCCCGGTCGACGGTTTCGGGGTCGGCACCTCGCTGGTCACCGGCTCCGGGCACCCAACCTGCGGCTTCGTCTACAAGCTGGTCGCCCGGGCCGGCAGCGACGACCCGGACGCGCCGATGCTGCCGGTCGGGAAGAAGTCGGCCAACAAGAACACCCTCGGGGGCCGCAAGTTCGCGCTGCGCCGCCTGGACCGCCGCGGCCGGGCCGAGGCCGAGGTCATCGGGATCGGCACCCCGCCAGCCAACGACGGCAACGACCGGCCGCTGCTGGTGGATCTCATGCGAGACGGCGAGTTGCTCTACACCGGCGGGCTGGCCGAGGCCAGGCAACGGCACGAAACCTCCCGGGCCGAGTTGCCGGACGCGGCGTGGCGCGTCTCCAAGGGTGACCCCGCGCTGGAGACCATCATCTTGAACCCGGCGGGCGACGTCACCGACAACCCCTACCGTTCGGCCCCGAACCCCGGAAACCTGTGAGGAACACCATGAAGGCACTGATCGTCGTCGACGTCCAGGTCGACTTCTGCGAGGGCGGCGCGCTGGCCGTGACCGGCGGCAACGCCGTGGCCGAGAAGATCGCCGCGCTACTGTCCGGCGAACACGGGTATGACGCCGTCGTCGCCACCCGCGACCACCACATCGACCCCGGGCCCCACTTCAGCGACACCCCCGACTACGTCGATTCCTGGCCGCCGCATTGCGTGGTGGGCACCCCCGGCCAGGACCTGCACCCGGCACTGGGCGATGTCGCCTTCGACGCGGTGTTCGACAAGGGCTCCTACACCGCGGCCTATTCCGGTTTCGAGGGCACCGAAGCCTCCGGCCTCGGCCTGGCCGAGTGGCTGCGCGGGCGCGGCGTCACCGCCGTGGACATCGCGGGGATTGCGACGGATTACTGCGTCCTCGCGACCGCGCGGAGCGCCCGGGAGGAGGGCTTCGACACCAGGGTGCTGGTCGACCTCACCGCCGCGGTGCACCCCGACCGGGTAGCCGGGGTCGCCGCGGAGTTCGGCGCACGGCAGTAGCGCCGGGCGCCGGGCGGGGCCGGTCCTAGTCGGCTGACCAGCGGGAATCGGGCAACTCGGCGAAGCCGTTCACCACGGCGGCGATCTCGTTGGCCGAAGCCGACTCGAAGACCTCCTCCAGGCTCATCGGCCTGCCGTCCGGGTGGGACAGCGGCACCCGCCAGTTCGGGTACTCGTCGATGGTGCCCGGCTGGTTCTGGGTCAGCCGGTCGCCGACGGCGTCGGTCAGCGCCACGTTGAGCACCTTCGACGGGGTGCGGGTGAGGTAGCGGTGCATGGCGAGCGTGATCTCCGACGGGTCGCACGCGCCCTCGTCCAGCACCCCGCTCGCGCGCAGCTTGTTCACCCAGCCGGACTGCTCCCGTGCGGAGTGCTCCAGCTCCTCGTCCAGGCCCTCGGTCAGCAGGCCCAGGCGGTGGCGAAGCCGGATGTGGTCGCCCGCGAGGTAGCCCGCGGTCGGCGGCAGGTCGTGCGTCGTCACCGACGCCATGCAGTATTCGCGCCAGCGTTCGGCGTCCAGCGGCTGACCCTGCTCGTCCCCCTCGAACCACAGCACCGAGGTGCCGAGGATTCCGCGCCGGGCGAGGTAGTCGCGCACCCAGGGTTCCACGGTGCCCAGGTCCTCCCCGATGACGAGCGCCTGGGCACGGTAGGCCTCCAGCGCGAGGATGCCGACCAGCGCCTCGTGGTCGTAACGCACGTAGGTTCCCTCGCAGGGCAGCTTGCCGTCCGGCACCCACCAGAGCCGGAACAGGCCGATGATGTGATCGACCCGCACCCCACCGGCATGCCGCAGCGCCGCGTTCACGACGGCCCGGAACGGGGCATAGCCGAGGTCGGCGAGCCGGTCGGGACGCCACGGCGGCTGACCCCAGTCCTGACCGGTCTGGTTGAACGGGTCCGGGGGCGCCCCCACCGAGGCACCCTGGGCGAACACGTCGTGCAGCATCCAGGTGTCGGCGCCGTCGCGGTCCACACCAACGGCGAGGTCTTGGATCAGCCCGATCGGCATGCCGACGTCCTTGGCCGTGGCCTGGGCGCTGGAGACCTGGGTTTCGGCGATCCACTGCAACCACATGTAGAACCGGACCTCATCGGCGTGCGAGCGGTAGAACTCGGCCACCTCCGGCGAGGTCGGACGCTGCAGTTCCGCTGGCCAGTCGCGCCAGTTGCGGCCGTGTTCGAGGGTGAGCACGCTCCAGATCGCGAAGTCCCGCAGCGCCCGTCCCTCGCGGCGGATGAAGTCCTCGAAAGCCATCTGCCGGGCCGGGCTGAGCCCTGCGGTGTAGACGACCCGCAGCGCCTCGATCTTGGCCTGCCACACCTCGTTGCGCATGATCTGGGCGTCACCGTTGAGGCTGCGGCGGAGCTTCTTGCGGATGCCGCGCACCGCCCGCCGGTCCGCACGCCCAAGATCGGCGAACTCGGGGATCGCGTCGGGGCGGATGTAGATCGGGTTGATGTAGCGCCTAGTGGACGGCAGGTAGGGCGAAGGTTCTAGGGGAGGCGCGGGCTGCGAGGCGTGCAGCGGGTTGATGAGCACATAGCCCGCATACTGCTGCGTGGCCGACCACACGGCGAGGTCGGCGAGGTCGGTGAGGTCGCCGATCCCCCACGACCGCTTCGAGCGCACCGAGTACAGCTGGGCCGCATAGCCCCAGATCCGGCGGCCCCGCATCGCTGCGGGGAAGCCCACGAAGCTCGGGGTCACGATGAGCAGCGATTCGGCGGTCTGGTCGTCGCTGCGGGCGACGATCCGGTGGTAGCCGAGCGGCAGATCGGCGCCGAGCCAGAACGTGGCCTCGCCCCGCCACTCGCCGTCCACCTCCCGGTCGGGGGTCCAGTTCTCGGTCTGCCAGGCAGGCCTGGTCGTGCCGTCCTCCAGCCGGATGTGCACGACCACCCCGGCACCGGCGCGGACGTGGACGTTGACGTGGACCCCGCGGCCCTCCTCGGTCACCACGCAGGGCGGCAGCGTGCGCCGCCAGGCCTTGTCGTCCAGTTCCTTCAGCGCGGCGCGGGCCGACTCGGGAGTGCTCGCGTCCACCTCGAGCGAGCGCAGCACCGAGACGATGGTCTCCTCGCTCACCTCGGTGAGGCGACCCTTCCAGTCCCAGAACTCAGTCGCGATGTCGAAGCGTGCGGCAAGCTCTGCCAGCACCGGATCACTCAACCCCATGGTGACGTTCCTTCACTTGTCTTCTGAGGACGACGGTCTTGGCCCACGAATCGTGGAATGCCCTGCGCTTTGGTCGCCACAGCGGCGCGAGCAGGTTGAGGATACCCAAGATCGGGACGCACGACACGGCAGCCCCCGCGACGGAGCGCACCAGGGCCCGCAGCGGCCCCAGCCGGGCGGCACCAAGCTGGTCGTGCGGCGTCACCCGCAGCCCGGCGGCGAACTTGCCCGGGGAGGCCCCGAACAGCGCCAGAAACAGCGTGTGATAGGCGGCAGCGATGCCGCACGAGATCCCCAGCACCGCGGCCAGCGAGGTGAGGTAGCCATCCTGGTCCCACGGCATCGGCAGCGCAGTCGCCTCGGGTGGCAGCGCGAGCAGGGCCCCTGCCCAGCCGCGGGCCGCCTCGGCGTGAGCGGCGACGAAAGGCCGCAGCGGCACGAAGCAGACGACGCTGAGGATCAGCCCGTCGATGCTCCCGGCGAGCGCGCGCCAGGCCCAGTGGGCGTAGTCGGGCCCAGGCCCCGCCGGTACCGGCGCGGCAGCGGCGGCTGGTTCAGGAACCGGTTCCGGGGCGGGGGGCGCGGTGGGCGATCCGTCGTCGCGGGCGCGCCGGGGTGTCGCTGGCAGCTCCGGGTCCCCGGGGATCTCCCGGGTCTGCACGCTCCAGCCCTCACCGTCCCAGTACCGCTCCCGGTCGGGACCGGCCGGGTCGGGATACCAGCCGGGCGGCGGCAACGGCTCCTGGGTCTCTACCTGGCTCACAGGCCCAAGCATGCCACGCTCAGCGCCCGGCCACCGCGTTGGCGATGACCCCCACCCGGCTGCTCAACCAGAACGCCAGGACGCACAGCAGTGCCAGGGCACCGAACGTCGCGACGAAACCGGCTTGGTGCGGTGCCTGGTGGAAGAAGGAGAACAGCGTGCCCGCCAGGCCGGTCAGCAGCGCGCTGCCCATGCCTTCGGCGACCTGCAGCGAGGAGGTGTTGCGTCCCTGTTCGTGCACCTCGGACAGCCCCATGACCGCCAGGGAGGTGCTGGCCTGGCTGAGCCCCATCCCGAACCCGGTCAGAATCCAGCCGACCACGGCGACGGAGAACCACACGTCGGGGAGCCAGGCATAGATGGTGATCATCCCGAGGCCAAGCGCCGCCGCGACGGCCCCGAGCATGATGATCTGGTCCCGGCGCAGCCGGAACCAGGTCTGCGACTGCACGGCCGAGCCGACCGTCCAGCCGATGCTGCCGACGGTCAGGATCAGCCCGGCACCGGCGAGGCTGAACCCGCGCTGCTGGGTCAGCATCAGCGGTAGGAACGGTTCGGCGGCGAAGAAGGTGCCCGACTGTAGCGCCCGCACCCAGATGACGGCGGGCAGCCCGGCGGCCGCGACGAAGAAGCCGCGCGGCATGATGATCGGCACGACCCAGGCCAGCCCACCGACCCCGATCGCTCCGCTGAGCAGCGCGAGCAGGTGGTGCTGCTGCCCGGCCGCCTGCCCCGCGACCTGGAGCGCGGCGACTGCTAGGCCGAGGACCAGGCCAGCCCAGAACGGCACCGGCTGGGGCTGGGCCTCCGGCTCGATCCGCTCCAGCTTCCACAGCGGACTCATGGCGGTCACCGCACACACCGCAACTGGTATCAACGTGATACCAAAAACCCAGCGCCAGCCAAAGTTGCTCGCGATCCAGCCCGCGGCGGGCGGACCGAGGAAGGCGGGCAGCACCCACAGGAAGGCCAGCACCGCCATGAGCTGGGACCGCTGCCGCTCGCCGAACAGCTGGGCGACGAGCACGAACAGTGCGAGGTTCATCGCCCCGCTGCCCAACCCCTGGAGGAAGCGCCCGGCCAGCATGATCGCGACGTTGGGCGACAGCATGCAGCCGATCAGCCCGACCGTGAACAGGGTGAAACCGGCGGTGAGCGGCTTGGCCGGACCGTGCCGGTCGGTGATGCGTCCGGCCGTGACGATGGCGACCACCATGCCGATGAGGAAGGCGCTGAACGCCCAGGCGTAGTACTTCATGCCGCGCAGCTCCTGCATCGCGGCCTGCATCGCCGTCAGGACACCGAAGGCCTGGAAGGCGACCCCAACGATGCCGATCAGCAGACCGATCAGCAGTCTCCGGTTCGTTCGCGGCATCGTATCTTTCGGGTCGGCGCCCACCTATGATGGACGTATGTCACAACTGGCTCCCGGGTCACAGACCGTCCTCGACGAACGCACCGTTCCGCTGGAGGACGGCGACCACGAGCGATTTTCCCATTATGTCCCCAAAGCCAAGCTGATGGAGGCAATGGTCAATGGGACGCCCGTCGTGGCGCTGTGCGGCAAGGTGTGGGTACCGACCCGCAACCCCGAGAAGTTCCCAGTATGCCCCGAGTGCCGGGAGATCTGGGAATCCTTCAACCCCGGCGGCGAGTAATCCCGGTATGACCCGGGCGGGATAAGCCGTCGGCCCCGCCCGCTCACCGGTGGCCGGGGCTTGCCTGGGCGATGGAGCGCATGACCTCGGCCGCGATCCGCGCCGTGTCCGATGGGGTGCGCCCCACCAGGACGCCCGCGGCCTCCAGCGCCTCCTTCTTCGCCGCCGCCGTGCCCACCGACCCCGTGACGATCGCACCGGCGTGCCCCATGGTCTTGCCTTCGGGAGCGGTGAACCCGGCGACGTAACCGATGACCGGTTTGGTGACGTGGGCCCGGATGTAGTCGCCCGCGCGTTCCTCGGCGTCCCCACCGATCTCCCCGATCATCACGATGGCGTCGGTGCCGGGGTCGTCCTGGAAGGCCCGCAGGCAGTCGATGTGGGTGGTGCCGACGATCGGGTCACCACCAATCCCGACCGCGGTCGAGAAGCCGAACTCCCGCAGCTCGTACATCATCTGGTAGGTCAGCGTCCCGGATTTGCTGACCAGGCCGATGCGTCCGGGGCCGGAGATAGTGGCCGGGATGATGCCCACGTTGGAGCGTCCCGGCGAGATCAGGCCCGGACAGTTCGGCCCGATGATCCGGGTGCGCCCCGCCCCGGCGGCGATGGCGTAGAACTCGGCGGTGTCTTGCACCGGGATGCCCTCGGTGATGACGACGACGAGGTCCAGCTGCGCCTCGACCGCGTCCAGTACCGCGCTCTTGGCGAAGGGCGGTGGGACGAAGACGACGCTGACGTTTGCCCCGGTCGCATCGACACCTTCGCGCACCGAGCCGAACACCGGGACCGGGTCCTCCTCGAACAGGACGGACTGGCCGCCCTTGCCGGGGGTGACACCGCCGACGATGCGGGTGCCCGACATGATCATCCGCTGGGTGTGTTTGCGTCCCTCCTTGCCGGTCATGCCCTGCACCAGCACCCGGGAGCTCTCGTTGATGAAGATCGCCATCTCAGCCCTCCTGGGTGTCTCGCGCGGCCAGTTCCGCCGCCATCCGGGCGGCCTCGTCCATAGTCTCCACCACCGTCACCATCGGGTGGGCGAACTCGGCGAGGATCGCACGTCCGACCTCGACCGCGTTACCGTCCAGCCGGACCACGATCGGGCAGTCCGCCCTGTCCCCCAGCGCGGTCACGGCCGCCACGATGCCGTTGGCCACCTCGTTACAGGCCGTGATACCGCCGAAGATGTTGACGAACACACACCGCACCTGCGGGTCGCTCAGGATGATGCCGAGCCCGTTGGCCATGACCGCCGCCGAGGCCCCACCGCCGATGTCGAGGAAGTTCGCCGGACGCGGCCGCCCCGGCAGGCCCGCCCCCGCCCCGGCGACGACGTCGAGGGTACTCATGACGAGACCGGCCCCGTTGCCGATGACCCCGACCGAGCCGTCCAGCTTGACATAGTTGAGCCCAAGCTCACCCGCCCGCACCTCGAGCGGATCGCTGGCGATATCGGTGGCCAGTCCTGCCCGCTCGTGCCGGAAGGACGCGTTGTCGTCCAGTGTGATCTTGCCGTCCAGCGCGACGATCCGGCCATCCCTGGTCTTGACTAGGGGGTTGACCTCGACCAGCGTCGCGTCCTCCTGGTCGAAGACCGCCCACAACCGTTTCAGCACCGGGGCGATCAGCACGGCGAGTTTGGTGCCAAACCCCGCCCGCTCCAGGATCTCACCGGCGGCTTCGTCGTCGAGGCCGACGGTCGGGTCGATGCTGACCTTCGCTAGGGCCTCGGGACGCTCAACGGCTAGGGTCTCGATGTCGACGCCACCCTCCTTGCTGCACATCGCCAGGTAACTGCGGCTGGAGCGGTCCACCAGCAGCGAGACGTAATACTCTTCGGCGATGTCGGCGCCCGCGGCGACCATCACCTGGCGCACCGTGTGGCCCTTGATGTCCATGCCGAGGATCGCGGCCGCCTGGGCCGCCGCCTCCTCCGGGTCGTGGGCGAGCCGCACCCCGCCCGCCTTCCCCCGGCCGCCGGTCTTCACCTGGGCCTTCACCACGACGACGGGGGTGGCCAGAGCGGTCGCGGCGGCGCGTGCCTCGTCTGGGGTGGTGGCCACGATGCCTGCCAGGACAGGGACGCCGTGGCGCTCGAACAGGTCGCGGGCTTGGTACTCGTACAGGTCCACGGCTACTCCGAACTACGGTGTTACAGCTTCTCCATCGGTGCATGCTTGAGGCTCAGCCGCTTGATGCCCGCCGACCCGAAGTCGACCTCGACCTTGGCGGCATCGCCTGCGCCCATGGTATTCACAACCGTGCCCAGTCCGAAGGTGGAATGGTGAACCCGGTCGCCAACCGCGAGAGATGTCACGCTCGGGCGGGGCGACCTGGAACCGAAGCTGGGACGTTCGGCCCGTTCCGCCGCGGTCCCGGGCCGCTGTGGCCGGGCCTGCCACGCGGACGAGGCCGAACCCAGCCGCCGCCAGTCGAGCACCCGCTCCGGGATGTCGTCGAGGAAGCGGCTGGCCGGGTTGTACTGCGGGCTGCCGAACACGCTGCGCACCGCGGCGCGGGTGAGGTAGAGCCGTTTGCGGGCCCGGGTCAGCCCGACGTAGGCGAGGCGGCGCTCCTCCTCCAGCTCGCTGTTTTCCATCATGGCCCGCTGGTGGGGGAACACCCCCTCTTCCAGCCCGGTCAGGAATACCGTGTCGAACTCTAGGCCCTTGGCGGTGTGCAGCGTCATGAGCGTGACGACGCCGCGGCCGTCGCTGTTCTCGGGGATCTGGTCGGAGTCGGCGACCAGCGCGACCCGTTCCAGGAAGGCGGCCAGCGAGTCGTCGGGCTCGGGCATGCCTGCGCTCAGCGGGCTGCCGGGCGCCTCGACGTCGGCCGTGTGCGCCGCGGCGACGAACTCGGCGGCGACGTTGACGAGCTCGGTCAGGTTCTCGATCCTGGTCTCGTCCTGAGGGTCGCCGCTACGGGTCAGCTCGCCGATGTAGCCCGACTCCTTGAGGATGCTGGTCAGCACCTCGTCCGCCGGAGTATCCGCGGCGGCCAGCGCCTGGTGCTGGCCGATGAGCGTGGCGAAGGCCAGGATCTGCTTGCGGGAGCGGGGGGCGAGCGCCGCGATCTCCCCGGCCCGGTTCAGGGCCTCGAAGAACGTGATCCGATGGGCCGTGGCGAAGGACTCCACGGCCGCCTCCGCCCGGTCCCCGATGCCCCGTTTGGGTACGTTGAGGATGCGCCGCAGGCTGACCTCGTCGGCGGGGTTGACGATGGTACGCAGGTAGGCGATGGCGTCCTTGATTTCCTTGCGTTCGTAGAACCGGACGCCGCCGACCACCTTGTAGGGCAGCCCAACCCGGATGAACACCTCTTCGAACGCCCTGGACTGGGCGTTGGTGCGGTAGAACACCGCTGTGTCGCCGTAGCTGCTGATCCCCCGATCGGCCAGCGAGTCCAGCTCGCTGGCGACGTAGTTCGCCTCGTCGTGCTCGTTATCGGCCACGTACCCGACGAGGAGCTCCCCCTCTCCCTGGTCGGTCCACAGCCGCTTGTCGCGGCGCGACCGGTTGCGGGAGATGACCGCGTTGGCCGCGGTGAGCACGTTCTGGGTGGAGCGGTAGTTCTGGTCCAAGACGATGGTCGTCGCGCCGGGGAAGTCGTGCTCGAAGTCGAGGATGTTGCGGATCGTCGCGCCCCGGAAGGCGTAGATGGACTGGTCGGAGTCGCCCACCACCATCAGCTCGGCCGGACCGGCGGCGGGCGACCCCTCGGCCAGGCGGCTCGGCTCGGGCCCGCACAATTCCCGGACGAGGGCGTACTGGGCGTGGTTGGTGTCCTGGTATTCGTCCACCAGCACGTGGCGGAACCTGCGCCGGTACTTCTCCCGCACCTCGGGGAAGGCCTGGAGCAGGCACACGGTGGTCATGATGAGGTCGTCGAAGTCGAGGGCGTTCGCGGCGAGCAGGCGGCGCTGGTACTCCCGGTAGGCCTCGGCGTAGACCTCCTCGTTCGGGGACGCCGCCTGCGCGGCCGCCGACTCGAAATCGACCAGCTCGTTCTTCAGTGTGCTGATCGCGTTCATGACCTGCCGGGCGCTGAACCGTTTCGGGTCGAGGTTGAGGTCTTTGCAGACCATTCCCATGAGGCGTTTGGCGTCGGCGTCGTCGTAGATGCTGAACGTCTTCTTGATGCCCAGCCGGTCGATGTCGGCACGCAGGATCCGCACACACGCCGAGTGGAAGGTGGATACCCACATCGATTTGGCCCGGTTGCCGACCAGGCCGATAACCCGCTCCCGCATCTCGGCGGCCGCCTTGTTGGTGAAGGTGATCGCGAGGATGGAGCCGGGGTGGACATTGCGCTGGCTGACCAGGTGGGCGACGCGCCGGGTGAGCACGCGGGTTTTGCCGGAGCCTGCCCCGGCCACGACCAGCACCGGGGAGCCCTCATGCAGCACGGCCTGCCGCTGCGGGGGGTTCAGGCCGTCCAGCAGGTCCGTCTCGGAGATGGCGGCAGTGGCGTCCTCACCGGGCGAGGACGCCTGCCGCCGCGGCGCCCGCGCGGATGTGGCGGGTGCCTCGAAGGCGGTAAAAAGATCGGGGAAAAGCGACTCAGACATCTCCGGGTCACCTTATCGGACGCGCCCCGCCCGGGCGCTCGCCCGCGCCGGGGGCGCGGTCAGTAAGCTGAGCCCCATGTCACGTTTTCCCCGGCTGAGGCGAGCCCTGCGCTGGGCCATGGCCGGGCTGGTCGGGGTTCAGGCCGGGACGGTCGCCGGGCTCACGATCATCGGTTCGCGGCGCAAGAAGAAACGCAAACCCTACCGGTTCCCGACCGCCTCCCCGGTCCCGGTCCCGGCCGGTGAGGACGAGGTCACCATCTACACCTTTGGGCGCGACCTGTATGCCAGCATGCTGGAGGCGATCCGCGCCGCCCGCCACACCATCTATTTCGAGACCTATATCTGGAAGGCCGACCACACCGGCCAGAAGTTCCGGCAGGCACTGATCGAGGCCGCCGAGCGGGGGGTGCAGGTCTACGTGGTGTTCGACGATTTCGCCAACCTCGTCGTCAAACGAAGCTTCCTGAGGCTACCCCCCACGCTGCACGTCTACCGGCACCCG
>JAUMWV010000019.1:29022-37662 GCA_030529455.1 Propionibacteriaceae bacterium
CTACAGCGTGCCGTGGAGCCCCAAGCGGTGGGGCCGCGACCACCGCAAGATCCTCGTCGTCGACGACACCGCCGCTTTCGTCGGCGGCTACAACATCGGGTCGCTGTATGCCCACCACTGGCGCGACACCCACGTGCGCATCGTCGGCCCGGCCGTCGCCGAACTGCAGAACGCCTTCGCCGACTTCTGGAACATGCATCGCAGGCAGCCCCAGCCCGAACTGGAACCGCCAAGCCGCCGCCCGTGGGCCAGCCCGATCCGGGTGCAGCGCAACGTTCCCCGGCTGCAGGTCTACCCGATCCGCAACATGTACCTGGAGGCCATCGACCGGGCCTGTGAGCGGGTCTGGCTGACCCACGCCTACCTGATCCCGGACGACGAGTTCCTGGGCGTGCTGTTCGCCGCCGTGCGGCGCGGCGTGGACGTGCGCATCATCGTCCCGGCCGAATCCAACCACGTGGTCGCCGACTGGCTGAGCCGCGGCTACTACACGCAGCTGCTGCGCTACGGCGTGCGCCTGTTCCTGTACCAGGGGGCGATGGTGCACGCCAAGACCGCCACGATCGACGGCCAGTGGTCGACGATCGGCACCGCGAACTTGGACCGGCTGAGCCTGTGGGGCAATTACGAGGTCAACCTGGAGATCACCGATCCGGCGGTAGCCCGGCGCATGGAAGAGATTTTCGCCCTCGACGAGGGGAACTGCATCGAGCTGACCCTGGATCAGTGGACGCGCCGCTCGGTGGTGGCGAAGGCCACCGAGGCGATCCTGAGCCCCTGGCGCCCGCTCCTCTAGGCGGCCTCCGCCGCACGGAACCGGCATCCCGCTGGGCAGCGTTATGCCCGGCCGGGATCGCCCCCCCGGGGGGCTGGTTCCGGGAGGCCGGGCTCAGCCCCTGGTCTCTGTTGCCCTGTCCCTTGGTCGGAGATTTGGCCGCCGTGACCACGGAAGTTGCCGGGGCAACGTAGCCTGGAGTCATGTTGGGATACATCATCGTCGGTTTCATCGCAGGCGCTATCGCCAAGGCCATCATGCCGGGCAAGGAACCCGGGGGCTGGCTGGCTACCATGTTGCTCGGCATCGGCGGCGCCTTCGTCGGCGGCTTCGTCGGTGACGTGGTCTTCGGCGGCTCCTTCGTCACCATGTGGTCGCTGCGCGGCCTCGGCTTCTCCGTGCTCGGCGCCCTGCTCATCCTCGCCTTCCAGCGGTGGTGGGCGAGCCGGAAGTGAGTTTTCCGCTCACTGCTCCTTGACACCAGATAACTGGGGCCCGGCGCGAACGCCGGGCCCCAGTGTCATGAATCGGTTATTCCCACTCGATGGTGGCTGGCGGTTTGCTGGTGATGTCGAGCACCACCCGGTTGATCTGCGGCACCTCGTTGGTGATCCGGGTGCTGATCTTCTCCAGCACCTCGTAGGGCAGTTTCGCCCAGTCGGCCGTCATGGCGTCCTCGCTGGTGACGGGCCGCAGCACGACCGGGTGCCCGTAGGTGCGCCCGTCCCCCTGCACCCCGACGGAGCGGACATCGGCGAGCAGGACGACCGGGAACTGCCACACCTCGCGGTCGAGGTTGGCTTTGGTGATCTCCTCGCGGGTGATGGCGTCGGCCTGGCGCAGGATGTCCAGCCGTTCGTGGGTCACCTCGCCGACGATGCGGATACCCAGGCCGGGCCCGGGGAAGGGGTGACGCCAGATCATGGCCTCGGGCAGCCCGAGCTCCAGCCCCACGGCACGGACCTCGTCCTTGAACATGGTCCGCAGCGGTTCGATCAGGGTGAACTGCAAGTCGTCGGGGAGCCCACCCACGTTGTGGTGGCTCTTGATGTTGGCGGCACCCTCGCCACCACCGGATTCCACGACGTCGGGGTAGAGGGTGCCCTGCACGAGGAAGTCGATGCCCCGCTCGCTGCTCAGCGTGCGGGCCTGGTCCTCGAACGTGCGGATGAACTCCCGCCCGATGATCTTGCGTTTGGTCTCGGGGTCGGTGACCCCGGCCAGGGCCCCGAGGAAACGGTCGCTCTCGTCCGCGACGACCAGTTCGACCCCGGTGGCCGCGACGAAGGCCTCCTTGACCTGCTCGGCCTCGCCCTGGCGCAGCAGGCCGTGATCGACGAAGACGCAGGTCAGCTGGTCGCCGATGGCCCGCTGGACGAGGGCGGCGGCGACGGCGGAATCCACGCCGCCAGAGAGGGCGCACAGCGCACGCCGGTCCCCCACCTGGGCCCGGATCGCCTCGATCTGCTCGCTCACCATGTTCTGCGGGGTCCAGTCCGGGGTGCAGTCGGCGATGTCGAACAGGAAGTGCTCAATGACCGACTGTCCCATCTGGGAGTGCACGACCTCGGGGTGCCACTGGACGCCCGCGAGCTTGCGCTCGGCGTCCTCGAACGCCGCGACGGGGGCACCGGCGGTGCGGGCGAGCGTCCGGAAACCGGCGGGTGGGCGGGAGACCGAGTCGCCGTGACTCATCCACACGTTGAGCGTGTTCGGCAGCGCCCCCAGGAGCTTGCCCTGGGCCGTCAGCGACAGCGAGGTGCGGCCGTACTCGCTGAGCCCGGTCTTGGCGACCGTGCCGCCGAGGGCGTCCGCCATCGCCTGGAAGCCGTAACAGATACCGAGCACCGGCACGCCCAGTTCGAAGAGCGCCGGGTCTACTTTCGGCGCGCCGTCGGCGTACACCGACTGGGGCCCACCCGACAGGATGATCGCCGCGGGCCGCAGCGCGGCGATGCGGTCGACGCTCGTGGTGTGCGGCACGATCTCGGAGTAGACCCGTGCCTCGCGGACTCGCCGCGCGATGAGTTGCGCGTACTGCGCGCCAAAATCGACAACCAGGACGCGATCGTGGTTCTGCATGAGCGTGAGTCTAGTCCCAGCGAGCAGGCACACGCGCGCAACGCTCAGCGGGGCTGGCTCGTCCCACATCCCGGACATCCGGGAATTGAATCCGGAGTGTCGGCGTTGGCCTGGACATGAGAATCTACCCCGACGTCACGGCCCTCGTCGGCCGCACGCCTCTCGTCCGCATCAACCGCATCGCCGGGGACAACGCCGAGGTGGTGGCCAAGCTGGAGTTCTACAACCCGGCCAACTCCGTCAAGGACCGGATCGGGGTCGCGATGGTGGACGCGGCGGCCGCCTCGGGCGCCCTGGCCCCGGGTGGCACCATCGTCGAGGCGACGTCGGGCAACACCGGTATCGCCCTCGCCATGGTGGGTGCCGCACGCGGCTACCGGGTGATCCTGACCATGCCGGAGACCATGTCGCTGGAGCGCCGCGCCCTGTTGCGGGCGTTCGGGGCCGAGCTGGTGCTCACCCCCGGCCCGCTGGGCATGCGCGGCGCGGTCGACAAGGCCGAAGAGATCGGACGCGAACAGGGCGCGGTGCTGGTGCGCCAGTTCGCCAACGCGGCGAACCCGGCCGCGCACCGTTCGTCGACGGCCGAGGAGATCTGGGCCGACACCGACGGGAACGTGGACATCGTCGTGGCGGGCGTCGGCACCGGCGGCACGATCACCGGTATCGGGCAGGTACTGAAGGAACGCAACCCGCGGGTTCAGGTCATCGCGGTGGAGCCGCAGGAGTCCGCGATCCTGTCCGGCGGTCAGCCCGGGCCGCACAAGATCCAGGGGATCGGGGCGAACTTCGTGCCCGAGATCCTCGACCGCTCGGTGATCGACGAGGTGCTGCCCCGCAGCATCGACCAGGCGGTCGAGTTCGCCCGCGCCGCCGCCACCCAGGAAGGCCTGCTCGTCGGGTTGTCCTCCGGTGCGGCGCTGTCGGCTGCCGCGGAGGTCGCCGCCCGTCCCGAGAACGCGGGCAAGCGGATCGTCGTCATCGTCCCAAGCTTTGGCGAACGGTACTTGTCTACCGTGCTGTTTGCCGATTTGATGGCGGAGTGACCATGAGAAGTCTGCTGCGTGCCGCGCGTTACCGGGTGCGCGAAGATCTGGAATCGGCCATGCGCTACGATCCCGCGGCGCGCAGTAAGCTCGGAGTCGCGCTGCTGTACCCCGGTGTGCACGCCGTGTGGGTACACCGGCTGGCCCACCAGCTCTGGGTCTCCTCCCCCGCGTTCAGGCCGCTGGCCAGGGCCATCTCGCAGCTGTCCCGGTTCTTCACCGGGATCGAGATCCACCCCGGGGCGACGATCGGGCGCCGGTTCTTCATCGACCACGGCATGGGGGTGGTGATCGGCGAGACCGCCGAGATCGGCGACGACGTGCTGATGTACCACCAGGTGACCCTCGGCGGGCGCAGCCTCGACAAGGTCAAGCGGCACCCCACGATTGGCGACCGGGTGCTCATCGGAGCCGGAGCCAAGGTGATCGGCGCCATCACGGTCGGCGACGACGCCAAGATCGGCGCCAACGCCCTCGTGGTCAAGGACGTGGCACCCGGGCAGGTCATCGTCGGTATCCCGAGCGTGGTGCACAAGGGCGACGTCATCGCCTGAGCCCACCCGCGAGCAACCAGGCCGCCTCAACCCTGCCACACCCGCTGGGACGAGCTCGGGACCGCGCGGACTGAGGCCCGGCATGGGGGCCGCCTGACCCGGATTCAGCGGTGGGGCCCCGGCCCTTCCCGGTGGGGCTGGCCGTGCTGGCACACTGGAGGGATGAGTCAGCTACCTGCCCCGCGCCATTCGGCCCCGCTCCCGGTTAGCCAGTCCGCCGCCCGCATGGGCGTCACCGTGGGCGTGCTGTGGGTGCTGGAGTTGTTCGACTGGGCGGCGATGAACTACCTCGACGGGTTCGGCATCGTGCCGCGCGAGGCTGCCGGGCTCCCGGCGATCTTCAGCGCGCCGTTCCTGCACTATGGCTGGGGGCACCTGATGAGCAACAGCGTGCCCCTGTTTCTGCTCGGCACCCTCATCCTGGTGTCGGGGCTTCGCCCGTTCCTGTGGGTCAGCCTCATCACGATCGTCGTATCGGGGGCCGTGGTGTGGCTCATCAGCCCGCCCAACTCGGTCACCCTGGGCGCGTCCGGGGTGGTGTTCGGCTACCTCACCTACCTGCTGGCGAGGGGATTCTTCACCCGCAGCTGGGCCCAGCTCGCGATCGCCGTGGTTGTCGGGCTGGTCTACGGCAGCATCCTGTGGGGAGTGTTGCCCACCAGTTATGGGGTGTCCTGGCAGGGGCATCTGGGTGGGGCGATCGGTGGCGTGCTGGCCGCGTTCTGGCTGCACGGCCGCGCCCGCGCCCGCCTCAGGGGCTAGTCCTCGTCCCCGGCCGGGGACTCGGCATGCCGCGCCGGGTCGTTGCTGCGAGCCACCCGCAGGTGTTTGCGCATGTTGAGGTAGAGCCCAACGCAGGCCGCGGCGACGACCAGCACCAGCGCGAGCGGCACCCACCCCGGAGTGAGCCATGCGGGGTTCACGGATTCGAGCAACCTCATGCCCCCAGGCTACTGCGAACCGGCCCTGGCCACCGCCCGGCTGACGGACTCCGGCCCCGCCAGCCACGGACGCAGGCCACCAGATAGGCCACCCCAGCCCGAGGAGCCCGGGTGAGGCCAGCAGCCGATCATCCTCGAACCTGCCCGGTGGGCCCGCGCGGGGTGGGGATGGACGCCTCAGGCTCGGCTGGGGCGCGGTGTGGGCACCACCGGTGGCGGTTGAGGCCGATGAGCCAGATCTGCCGCCCACACGGCAGAATGGGACCGTGATCGCACCCGAGGACCGCGCCAGAATCGCCGCCCGCTATCCCCAGCGGAGACGTTCGAATCCGATCATCATCGCGGCGGCGGTGCTCGCCACCGTGCTCGGGCTGGTCTGGCTGGCCTGGACCAGCCTGTTTCACGCCAGCCCGGCCATCGCTGGCGCCGTGAACTGGTTCTCGATCACCTCCGACGACAGCGCCGAGGCCATCCTGACGGTGCAACGCAACTCGGTCGAGGTGACCGGCGTGTGCACCGTCATCGCTCAAGCCGTAACGTTCGAGCGGGTCGGCGAGATCGAGGTGAGCATCGGCGCGGGCCAGGACCTGCTGAGCGACCACCCGATCCGCATCAAAACGCTGAAACGGGCGACCTCCGTCAGCGTGACGCAGTGCCGCCCCACCTGAGCCGGGGTGCCTCAGGAGAGCGGGGCCACCTCGGTGATGGTCACCGAGATCTTGCGGCC
This sequence comes from Propionibacteriaceae bacterium, assembly GCA_030529455.1. Taxonomy (GTDB): domain Bacteria; phylum Actinomycetota; class Actinomycetes; order Propionibacteriales; family Propionibacteriaceae; genus JAUMWV01. The sequence continues at coordinate 35,148 of JAUMWV010000019.1, forward strand.
ATTCGGGGCGGCGTAGCTGACCACGTCCCCCTTCTTCTTCCCGATGACGGCCGCCCCGAGCGGTGACTGCGGTGAGTAGACCGCCATGTCCACCGAATCGTCGAGCCCGAGCACCTCACGGGAGCCGAGCAGGAAGGTGTCGGTGTCGTCCGGGTTCCCGCCGAAGGCGACCGTGACGAGCAGGCCCGGGGTGACCTCACCGGCCGGGGCGGCCGCGGCACCCACCTGGGCGTGGTTCAGCATCTCCTCCAGTTGGCGGATCCGCGCCTCCATCTGGCCCTGCTCCTCGCGGGCGGCGTGGTAGCCGCCGTTCTCGCTGAGGTCGCCTTCCTCGCGAGCCTGGCCGATCTTGGCAGAGACCTTCGCCCGGCCCTCCGTCTTGAGGTAGTCGAGTTCCTCGGTGAGCTTGTCAAAGGCCTCTTGGGTCAGCCAGACCACGTCTTGGGTGTTATCGGACATCCGGTCAGTTTATCAGCCGCCCAGAGCAGCGTCCCAGCCGCGCGCATCTGGCCCGCCCGACGGCGAGCTGACGGGGTCAGCGGGCCAGCAGCACCGCGGCGTCAGCGGCCGACAGATCGCCCGCCGCGACCCGGGCGAGGATCTGTTCCCGTTCCGAGGGCTGCGGGTCTGGCTGGTCCGCCTCCTCCGCCAGGCCCAGCCGCTCCAGCAGCGCCGTGATCCGGGCGCGGGCCGTGGGGTAGGACACCCCCAGGTGCTTCTCGACCTCGCGGACGTTGCCACGGGAGGCCAGGAAGACCTTCAGCAGCGCCAGGTCAGCGTCGTCGAGGACGCAGAACTCACACCCGGCGAACTCCCCCACGAGTTCCGTGCCGCAGGAGAGGCAGCCCTTACGGATGGTGATGAGCCGGTCGCCGCAGACTGGGCAGTCGGACGGCGCGTGCCGGAGCCCGCGGGCGCTCACTGCTCGTCCTTGATCGAGGCCATGCCCATGACCACGCCGACATCGAGGCGGGCCGAGCCGTTGCCCACGATGTACTCCTCGACCTGGCCGGAATGGCTGGCGGGCCAACTCACGCGCCCGAGGTGGGACTCTGCCCGCACCGCGACGTTGGCCCCCGGGGTCAGCTTGACGGTGAGCGTACCCGATTCGACCCGCAGCCGGGAACGCCCGCGCGAGATTGGCCCGGACACGGTCGCGGCGCCCGCCTGGACGAGCAGGTCTACCACCTCGACCACGTCGTTGAGCTCGGCCCCGGCAGCCGTGACCCGGACCTTGCCGAACTTCGGGACCGAACGGGTGCTGAGACCGCCGGTGGTGACCTCCACATCGACCGGGATCTTCGGGTTCACTTTGACCACGAGCTCCTTGCCGAGGCCGATGGAGCGCAGGTCGTCCAGGCTGCGTGGCGGACGGATCAGGCTGAACCCGTCGAAAGAAGGGCCGACCTCGCCGTTGCTGCTGACTTCTAGCATCGGACCCTGCTGGCGCAGCACGTGGGGCCCTTCCACCGAGACGGTCGCCACCGACGAGTCTCCCTCGATCCGCACCCGGCGGCCGATAGCCAGGACCGACAGCTTGGTCACGCCTTTGTTGCCCGTCGGCTCGCTGGGCGAAGGCTGGGGCTCCGGCTCAGGCGTTGGCTCGGCGGCCGGCGCCTGCTGCTCGCCGCGCTTGAGCGCATCAATGCGGCGTCCAGCCTCGGCCGCGTCGATGCGCCCCGCCGCAAGATCGTTCAGGATCGGGGTGAGATCGATGTCACTCATGCACATATGATAACTGATCCTTCTACTTATCTAAGGATGATTTTTCAGTTTCTAAAACCGCTCAGCCGAGTTGCTCATCCGGTGCCGCCAATGAGGATTCGGGGCCACCGCCGTGTTACAAATACCTTCGCAGGCCGGACCAGGTATGAGCTGGGCCGGCTTGAATCTTTCCCGGGCGCAACCGGCAGCGAGGCACCACTCGGCGTCACAGAAGGGGGAACCGCCCCTCGGAACGGGGCAGCGTCAAGCTCCGACACACCTTTGAAGTAATATTTTTTCGATTTTGCTGCGGCCAGACTTTTTCCATGCAACCATGAGGTACGCGACCACACGGCGACCGGTAGCCACTGGCCTCCGGACCGCGCGGGTGGTGCGGGCGAACGGGAACGACGCTCATGGCCGGGGCGAGACCTCGGCGCCTCGGGAACGACCGGGGCAGCAGGGCGACCGGGAGCGCGAGGGGTCGTCTCCCCCGAGCACAAGAGGGCCGGACTAACTCATACTTGGTCCGGCCTTCGCCTTGCCCGGCCCTATAGTTGGCCAGGACGAAGGGGGCCCGATGACTACACCGCTCAACGAACTCGTGGCGCCAGACTGGGCCGAGGCGCTCGGGCCTGTCGAGGGACAAATCCGCGCGATGGGCGCCTTCCTGCGCCAGGAGCTCGCCGAAGGACGCGACTATCTGCCGCACGGCAGCAAGGTGCTGCGGGCCTTCACCCGGCCGCTCGCAGACGTGCGGGTGCTCATCGTCGGCCAGGACCCCTACCCGACACCGGGTCACCCCGTTGGC
>JAUMWV010000073.1 GCA_030529455.1 Propionibacteriaceae bacterium
GGACCAGCGCAGCCGCAACAGGTCGAGGGCCATCTCGTGGGCGCGGCGGATGTCCTCCTTGTGCGGGACCAGCGCCGGGTTGGCCAGCAGCGGACCCATGGCCGCCCAGGCGTGCCCGTTGTCCCGGGCGGGCGGCAACCCCCGCCCGAAGGAAGAGGTCTCCATCGTCCAGTCGATCGAGTTGAAGTAGTCGCCCGAGTTGAAGGAGTTGCGGTCGAGCGACTTGCTGCGCAGCAGGTCGGTGCCCGCGTGCCAGAAACAGGGCGTCTGGGCGAGGGCGCAGGTCGCGAGGGCCAGGGTGTTCATCCGTATCCGGTCGGCCATGCAGGTGCCGATGGGCAGCCTCATCGCCAGCAGGTCGTAGAGGGTCTCGTTGTCGTGGGCGTCCACGTAGGTGACCACCTCGCCGGGCTCGGAGGCGTAGCCCGCAGGCTGGCCGTTGTAATCGAGCTGGTCCCCGCGCAACACCTGGCCGGTCGAGGCGGTGAACGCGAACGAGGACAGGTTCCCGGCGAGCCCGAGACGGACCAGGTCGGTGAGTTGGCCGAGTTCGGCGCGGTGACCGTCGTGGGCCGGGCCGGTGTAGCCCGAGTTGTCGGTGTAGAGCCCGGTCCCGAAGCCCTGTTTCTGGGCCTCCTGGTGGCCGCCCTGCACGGCGTCGCGGAGGCGGTCGGAGAAGGTGCCGATGCCGGTGCCGTTCAGCTGGCCCTGCGTGGCCTGATAGAAGATCCGGTTCCCGGCGACCTCGCCGAAGTTCCAGCCCTCGCCGTAGAGGTAGATGGAGGTGCCGTCCACGCCGTCGGCCTCAACGGTCAGTGCGTCGAGGGCCTGGCGGACCGCAACCATGTTGTCCCGGGAGTGGTGGCCCATGAGGTCGAAGCGGAACCCGTCCACCCGGTAGTGCTTCGCCCAGGTGAGCACCGAATCCACCATGAGCCGTTCGGCCATGGTGCGTTCGGTCGCGATGTTGGGGCAGCAGGTCGATTGTTCGACGACGCCGCAGCAGTCGAGCCGGTGGTAGTAGCCGGGGACGATCTTGTCGAGCACGGACAGCTCGTCCTGTCCCGAGGCCATGGTGTGGTTGAACACCTGGTCGAGGACGACCCGCAGCCCGATGGAATGCAGCGCGGCGACCATGGAGCGGAACTCGGCGACGCGGGCGCCGCCGTGCTGGTTCTCGTCGGTGGCGTAGGAGCCCTCCGGCGCGGCGTAGTGCAGCGGGTCGTAGCCCCAGTTGAACCCGTCGTTGTGGGCGCCGAGCATGATCGCGGCCTGCTGGTCGGCCGAGTCGGGGGCAGAGGCTGGGATGCTGGGCACGAACTGGCGGTGCCGCTCGTCGGGGATCGAGGCGATGTCGAAGGTCGGCAGCAGGTGGATCGTGGTCATGCCCGCCTCGGCCAGGCGGCGCAGGTGGGTCATGCCATGGGAACCGGACTGGGTGAACGCCGCGTAGGTGCCGCGCAGCTGGGGAGGAACCGACTGGTCGGAGATGGAGAAGTCCCGGACGTGCAGTTCGTAGATGGTGTGATCGACGTCGCGGATCGCTGGCGGGTTTGGGATGGTGCGCCAGGAATCCGGCTGGTACGAGGGGTCGGCGAGGTCGATGAGCACCGAGGATGTGGAACCGACCGTCAGGGCGTGTGAATAGGGGTCGGTGACGATGTTGGTCTCGACCCGGCCGAGGGTCGGCACGAGGACCGTGACGGCGTAGTTGTAGGCCAGGTCGCGCCACTCGGGGGTGCCCTTGATCCACCAGGTGCCGTCGGTGTCGCGCTGCATCGGCTGGGTGGTGAACCGGCCGCTCTCCCGCAGCAGCCGTAACGCGACTTTCCGGGCGGTCGGCGCCCAGAGCCGGATCTTGGGGACCCCGCCGTGCCAGGTCACGCCGAGCGGGGCCTGGCTGGTGTAGAGGTCGTCGAGCACCCCGCCGATCTGGATGCCGGTGAGGGTCATCAGCTCCTCGCTGGGGGAGCGGTGGGCGAGCGCAACCTGGCCGCGCAGGATGGCGTCCAGCGTGTCCCGGTCGAGGGACAGGTGCAGCGGCAGGTGGTCCCGCAGGTGTGGCCAGGCCTGGGACTGCTCCCAGGTGAGGTCGCGTCCCGGATGCGCCTCAAGGACGGTCTCGGCGCTCAGAACGTGATTGCCGTGCCTACCCAGCCCGCCCTGGTGCGAGCCGACCAGGTGCCAGGTGCCGCTGACCCCCAGCTCACGGGGCCACAGAATGGTGCGGCGGTCGATCCACTTCGCCTTCAACCCGTCAAGCCCGGGGTAATCCTGAGTGCTCATCACAGTGCAGTCTAGGCCCCAGGACAGGGGCGCCACGGGCATCCCAGCCTACGGTTCAGCTGGGATGCCCGTGGCCCGCGGCCACCGGGTGCGCAGGGGTGCGTTCCGGCTGCGGAGCGGTTTGGTGAGAGCGGCTGACCGCCCCACCGGTCAGCCGCAGATGCTGGTGAGGGAGCCGTGGAAGGCCAGCGGTTGCGGGGTGTCGGAGCACAGCGCGCTCGTCACCTTGGAGCCGGGCGCGGCGGCGTTGATCTGGCCGAAGACTCGGGCCTCAGCGCCGAGCAGTGTCTGCCAGGGGCTGGGTGGGGCGGGCCGGACCACGCGCATCTTCTCGGGGTCGATCCCCATGGAGGTGGCGATGTGGCGGAATGCCTCATCGGGTCCCATGACCTTGTCCACGAGGCCCTTCTTCTGGGCGGTCTCGGGGTCGAAGATGTAGGCCCCGAGCTCGTTGCGGATCCTCTCGGCGGGGATCTTGCGTTCCTTGGCGACCCAGTTCACGAAATTGTCGTACTCGATGTTGAGGCCGTTGGTGAAGACCTGCCGCTCCTCTTCGGTCATGTCCCGGTACGGGCTGCCGAAGTCCTTCCCTTTGCCCGCGGTCAGGTGCTCCTGGGTGATGCCGCCCGTGGTCGTGACGCCCGGCTCAAGCAGCGTGCTGCCGGTCGCGACGACGTCCTTGTACCGCTTGAAGGGGCCGAAGATGACGCCGATGCTGCCGATCAGGGTGCCGTGGTCTGCGATGATCTCGGTCGCGCTCGCCATGGAGTACATCCCGCCGGAGGCCGAGAGGCCACGCACGTAGGCGATGACCTTCTGGCCGGTGCGCTGCTCGTAGCGGTTGATGGCGTCGCCAATCGCCTTGGAGCCGTTGATGGTGCCGCCGGGAGTGTTCATCAGCAGCACCACGCCCTTGCCCTGTTCCGGTGTCAGGGAATCGAGCAGCTGAGCGACCTCGTAACCGCTCGTGGCGGCGCCCAGGCCCAGGCCGCTGCTGGACGCTTCGCCCATGATCGCCCCGCTGATCGAGATAGCCCGCACCGTGTTCTCAGGCGTGGCGGTGTCTGCTCCCCACACGGTCTCGGTGCGTTCGATCGCGGTGGTGGGGCTGGCTCCTTGTGCGGCGGCGACCAGGGCGCCGAGCATGAGCGCCGAGATGATCCCGCCGATGATGCTGAGCGCGATCATGCCGATGCTGAGGCCGAGGCTGAGTCCGGCGCCCAACCCGAAACCCTTCTTGAAGTTGCCGCCAGATGGTGGCGGCGGCGGGGCGTAGAAGACCGGCGGTGTCGCGGCGGGCGCGAACGGGGGTGCCTGGGTCTGGGCGGCGGCCGGGGACTCCACAGACGGTGGCTGGCCGGGGCTCTTATCGGGCTGTGGTGCGTTCGGATCCGTCATATTTCCTCCTTGCGATTCTTTAGAGAATATCCGGCTCACGGGGTTACTCCTGGCAGGCTGCCAGACGCGGTCTCGTCCCAGGGCCTGTGGCGGCGCGGAGGGCTTCGCGAGCGGCCTGCTGGCGCGGGCGGGTCGGCTACAGTGTCGCCGTGAGCAGACAACCCCCGGTCCAGCAGGCGCCGCCAGCGCAGCGGCTAAGGCTGCGTTACGCCAAGCGCGGCCCGGCCAGGTTTACCTCCCACCGGGATTTCGGCCGGGCGTTCGAGCGCGCGCTGCGCCGTGCCGGGGTCCCCATGGCCTATTCGTCGGGGTTCTCGCCCCACCCGAGAATCTCGTACGCGAACGCTTCACCCACCGGCGCCGCGACCGAAGCGGAGTATCTCGAGCTGGGGCTGGCCGAGGTGTGTGACCCGGCCAAGCTCATGGCGGCGCTCAACGCGGCGCTGCCTCCGGGCATGGTGGTCCTCGCAGTGGGGCCAGGCGGCGGGCCCTCGTTGGCCGACCTGTTGCAGGCCTCGCGCTGGCGGATCGTCCTGCCGGACGCCGAACCGGAAGCTCTCCGGAGCGCGGCCGAGTCCCTCCTGGGCAGGTCCAGCGTGCAGGTCGAGCGGATGACCAAGTCGGGAATGCGCAGCTTCGACGCCCGGGCGGCCATTATCAGCCTGAGCGCCGAGGGCACGAGCCTGGACCTGGTGAGCAAACAAGAGACACCGCTGGTACGTCCAGACGACGTGGTGAATGCGCTGAGACAGGTGGAACCGCGGCTCTCCGGGCTTGGCCCGGCGCTGCTGACCAGGCTGGAACAGGGGCCCCTCACAAGCGGTGGCATCGGCGATCCCCTCGCTAGCCAGCCGACGAACCCGCCGACCGCCTGAGCCCGAAACTGGCCGCGGCGCCTCGCCGGGCAGCCGCCAAAGCTTGGGGATCGGTCCGTCGTGTGCGATACTGCTTGGCAGGTATGAGCGCCGCCGGTGCTCAACCGGGTGTGTCTCTCGACACCTTGACCGCGACGGTTATCTCGACCGCGGCGGGCCGACAGCACCCCGAACCAGAAGCTTGATGGCAACGCCAGTTGCCGCACGTCCCGCGCTCAAGCGCCCGAGGAGCACCATGCTCGAGAATGAACCACATACTGAAACGGCGCCCACCAAGTCTCGCCCACGCCGTACCGCCTCCAGGCCGGCCGGTCCGCCCAAAGAGATCGAGGCGACCAGGACCGTCGCCCAGCCGGTGCTTGAGGCACCCGCGGTGGTCGCCCCGCCCCCCGCGCTGGAATCCCCAGCGCCCCAACCAGAGCCCGAGGTGAAGCGTCCGGTCCGGCGGCGCCGCAGCACGAAGGTCGCCGCTCCGACCGAACCCGCTGCCGGGGAGGCGAGCCAAGTCGAGGCCGCCCCCGCCACCACAGAGCCGGAACCGGCCGCGGTAGAGCCCGCCGCCGAACCCAAGCCGAAACGGACCCGGCGGCGCAAGAAGGACGAACCGGCCGCCGCGGCGACTCCCGAGGCTGAGGCCGAACCCAGTGCTGAACCACAGGTTCCCCCCACTCCCGTTTCTCTCGCGCCCGAGGGCGTGGCTGAGGAGAGCGAGGAGGCTCCTGCCGATGAGCTGGCCGAGGCGCTCGCCGCGATCGAGGTGAGCACCCGGGAGCAGACCGAGGCCCCAGACCTCGACGCCGACCGGGACGCGATCCTGAGCTCGCTGGCCGAGGCCATCGCCTGGGGGGAGGCCGAGGCGGGCGAGGAGGCGGTCGAGGAGCCGTACGCCGAGTCCGCTGATGAGGCAGAGGACACACCGCAGCGCCGCCGCCGTCGT
>JAUMWV010000074.1:0-2177 GCA_030529455.1 Propionibacteriaceae bacterium
TCTCGAACCTCGGCACGACTACCTTCCACATCACCAGGAAGATCAGCAGCATCAAGATGATGCCGACGATGACCTCCGACAGGTAGTGCGGCAGCAGGGGGCCGAGATCGATATTCAACGGCACCCCGACATTGGGCACCATCAGTGACCTCACTTGAGGACGAAGGCGAGCGCGATCGCGATGATGGCGAGAGCCTCAACCACGGCGAAGCCGATGAACGCGGTGCCCATCATGGCGCCGCGGGCCTCTGGCTGGCGCGCCGTGCCGTTGATGACCGAGGCGAAGATCCACGCCACGCCGAGGGCCGGAGCGATCGTGGCGATGGCGTAGCCAATCATGTTGATCGAGCCATTGATTTCCAGCAGGGTCATTTCTTTCCTTTCGGGTGGCTTCTTCGGTGTGAAGAAGTCGGTCTACTTAGTGCTCGTCCGCCAGCGATGACGACACATACTGAGCGGTCAGGACGGTGAAGATGAAGGCTTGCAGGGCACCCACGAAGATCTCGAGGGCGAACACCGCGAAGCTGAAGACGATGGAGACGCTACCGGCGGCGATCATGCTGCCGCCGAGAGAGACCAGGTAGCCGCCGCCGACCACGAACACGAGGATCACCAGGTGACCGGCGAACAGGTTCGCGAACAGACGCAGCGCCAGGGTGATCGGGCGGGTGACGAAGTTGCTGAGGAACTCTAGCGGGATGATGAGCGGGTACAGGTACCACGGCACACCCTCGGGGATCAGGGCCTTCTTCAGGTAGCCGATGCCGTGCTTCTGGAAGCCGACGCCGACGTAGATCACCCAGGTCAGCAGCGCCAAGCCATACGCGTAGCCGATGTTGCTGAAGGTCGGGTACATGAACAGGAAGAAGACCCCGAACAGGTTGTTGACCAGGATGAAGCAGAACAGGCCGAGCAGGTAGGGCAGGTACTTCTTGTAGTCCTGCCCGAGGATGTCGCGGGCGATGCCGTTGCGCACGAAATCGTAGATGAACTCGGCGAAGGCCTGCGATTTGGTGGGCACGACCTGCAGCCGACGCGACGCCCACAGCCAGAAGCCCAGAATCAGCACGACCGAGATGACCGCCTGGATGAACGGCTTGTTGACCCAGTCCAGGCCGGGGATGAAACCTCCCTCGAACTGGAAGTCCTTGACTCCGGGCGGGGTGTACCCGGAGCCCTCCAGGGGGATCAACAGGCCTGAGATCACGCGATGCTCCCGTAACGCTTGATGATGACGTAGATACTGATGACCAGGCCCACGATGAGCCCGGCTGGAAGCAGCCAGGCAGTACCGAACGCCCAGTCACCGGCATAGCCAAGCCCGCCGTAGAACAGCAGGCCGGCGATCAGATAACTGAGGATCCGCATGCCATCGTCCGACCGGCCACCCGAGCGGGTGTCGATCGGCCGATTACCGCGCTGCTCACTCATGTCGAGCCGCACTCTAGCAGGAAAACTGACCACTATTGCCCCATGTCCCAACCCGGTGGGGGCTGATAGTCGTGGTCGAACACCGGGACGCGCTGCCGGGCCGCCACGATCACGACACCGCTCACCCAGGCCAGCACGCAACAGACCACCCCGCAGAACAGCCAGGCCGGGTCGATCCGGTCCCCGCCGAGGTCCACCACGGCCCGCAGCCCCGCCCCCAGCAGGATCACCCGCGCGACGTAGCTGAACAGGGTCGCCACCAGCCCGAGCATGGACGCCATGGTGACCGCGACGATCTCGATCGCCTGCCCGATGGAGAAGAACACGATGACGACGGCCGCCCCGATCAGTGCCGACACCAGGCTCTCGCGGCCGCCCAGACCCAGAGCCAGCGCTACCGCGACGACGGCCCCGAGGTGTCCCCCGGCCAGCCCACCCACCAGCAGCGCGCGGGTTCGCCGCACCGCTGGTGTGATCGTGGGATTGCCTGGCATGGTCCGGTGAGGCTAACACGCCGCCCCGGACGGTGGAAACCTTTCCGCAGGTAGGTCCTGAAACAGAACCGCCCCGCCCCTGCTCAAGGGCCAGTGGCATGCGCCATACTGATCCCCATGAGTCAAGACGTACACGATCTCGCCCCCGAGGCAGTCGAGCTGGTTCGGGAATGGCTGAGCGTCTCCGACACCGTCCGGGCGCCGTGGGCGGCCCGGCAGCTCGCGAGCATGTTGCGCGATCCAGCGGGCCTG
>JAUMWV010000074.1:2187-5137 GCA_030529455.1 Propionibacteriaceae bacterium
CACCGTCGGTTTCGTCGACGAAGTGATCCGGCCAGAAGATCTCCGGGTCGCCGCAACCAATATGGCGCGGCTGGCAGCGAAGCCTCCCGCCTTCCTGGACTGGTACCTCCGCGCCGCACTCAAGCTCGGCGGTTTCCTTGCCCCCAAACTGCCCTCCGTGGTGGTCCCGCTGGCCCGCCGGGTGCTGCGGGAACTGGTCTCGCACCTCATCATCGACGCCGATGACGCCAAGCTCACCAAATCGATCAGCCGGATCAAGGCAACCGGGGTCTCGCTCAACCTGAACCTGCTCGGGGAGGCCGTGCTCGGTGACCGGGAGGCCGACCGCCGCCTGCTGGGCACCACCCGGCTGCTGGCCCGCGACGATGTGGACTATGTCTCGATCAAGGTCTCGGCGACGGTCGGACCGCAGCAGCGCTGGGGTTTCGAGGCCACCGTCGATCACGTGGTGGAGCGCCTGCGTCCGCTCTACCGGCTCGCCGCCAGCTCCCCCACCCCGAAGTTCATCAACCTGGACATGGAGGAGTACAAGGACCTCGAGCTGACCATCGCGGTCTTCACCCGGCTCCTCGACGAGCCGGAGTTTGCCCAGCTGCGGGCCGGTATCGTGCTGCAGGCCTACCTGCCCGACGCCCTGTCCGCGATGATGCGGCTGCAGGAGTGGGCGGCGGCCAGGGTCGAAGCCGGTGGCGCCCCCATCAAGGTGCGGCTGGTCAAGGGCGCGAACCTGCCGATGGAGCAGGTCGAGGCTGAACTGCACGGCTGGCCGCTGGCGACCTGCCGCAGCAAGCAGGAGACCGACACCAACTACAAGCGGGTCATGGACTACGCGCTGCGTCCCGAGCGGATCCGCAACGTCAACCTGGGCGTGGCCGGACACAACCTCTTCGACCTGGCCCTGGCCTGGAAGCTGGCACAGCGGCGCGGCGTCACCTCCGGCCTGGAGTTCGAGATGCTGGTCGGCATGGCTCCCGGCCAGGCCGAGGCGGTCCGGCGCACCGTCGGCGGCCTGCTGCTCTACGTGCCGGTCGTCCGCGCCCGCGAGTTCGATGTCGCGATCGCCTACCTGATCCGGCGCCTGGAAGAGGGCGCCAGCCAGCAGAACTTCATGTCGGCGGTGTTCGAGCTGAGTTCCCAGCCCGAGCTGTTCGAGCGGGAGAAGAACCGGTTCCTGGCCGCGGTCTCCGACCTCGACGACCAGGTCCCCTCCCCCAACCGGGTGCAGTCGCGGCTCCAGCCCGCCACCCGGCTCCCCCACGACCGGTTCGTCCCCACCCCCGATTCCGATCCTTCGGTGCTGGCCAACCAGGAGTGGGCGGCCGACCTGCGGGCCAGGATCGGCGACAATTCGATCGGTACCGACCTCGTCGCGGCGTCCCAGCTCGGCACGGAACAGGAGGTCGAGAAGGTCATCGAGACCGCGCTGGCCGCCAGCTGGCGCGAGCTGTCGGGCGACGAGCGGGCCGCGATCCTGCACCGCGCCGGTGACGTGCTGGAGGCGCGGCGCGGCGACCTCATGGTCGTGGCCGCCGACGAGTGCGGCAAGACCCTCGACCAGAGCGACCCCGAGGTCTCCGAGGCCATCGATTTTGCCCACTACTACGCCGAACTCGCGCGCGGGCTGGAACGGATCGACGGTGCCCGCCACACCCCGGCCGAGCTGATCGTCGTCACCCCGCCGTGGAACTTCCCGCTGGCCATCCCCGCCGGTTCGATGCTGGCGGGCCTGGCGGCGGGCTCCCCGGTGATCGTCAAACCGGCGCGCGCGGCCGCCCGGTGCGGTGCCGCGGTGGTCGAGGCGCTCTGGGAGGCCGGTGTGCCCCGCGACGCCCTGCAGTACGTGCAGACCAAGGACTCTGCGCTCGGCTCCAGGCTGGTGGCCGACGAGCGAGTCGGCAGGGTCATCCTCACCGGAGGCTACGAGACCGCCCAGATGTTCACCGAGCTGCGCCCCGAGATCGGCCTGGTCGCGGAGACCAGCGGTAAGAACGCCATCATCGTCACCCCGCACGCCGACCTCGACCTGGCGGTCAAGGACGTCTTGTCCTCGGCCTTCGGCCACGCCGGGCAGAAGTGTTCGGCGTCCTCGCTGGTGGTGCTCGTCGGGCAGGTCGCCCACTCGGAGCGCTTCATCAGCCAGCTGCGCGACGGCGCCCGCTCGATCAAGGTGGGGCTGCCTTCGGTCGCCAGCGCGGAGGTCGGGCCCATCATCGGCCCCGCCTCCGGGAAGCTGGCCAAGGCCCTGACCACGCTCGAACCGGGCCAGCGGTGGCTGGTCACCCCCGAGCGTCTGGATGAAGAAGGCAAGCTGTGGCGTCCCGGCGTGCGCACCGGGGTGGCCCGGGGCAGCGAGTTCCACCTGGTGGAGTACTTCGGCCCCGTGCTGGGCATCATGACCGCAGACACCCTCGACGAGGCCATCGATCTGGTCAACGAGGTGGACTACGGTCTCACCTCGGGCCTGCACTCCCTCAACCGGGACGAGATCGGGCGTTGGCTGGACCGGATCAACGCGGGCAACCTCTACGTCAACCGCGGGATCACCGGCGCGATCGTGCAGCGCCAGCCCTTCGGTGGGTGGAAACGTTCCGTGGTCGGCGCCACCACCAAAGCCGGTGGCCCCAGCTACCTCATCGGGCTGAGCGACTGGACGCCCACCGCCGCCGCGGCGACCACCCGGCCGGAGCTCGCCGCGGTGGACCGGCTGCTGCAGGCCGCCTCGGCCGAGGTCGGGGCCGAGGAACTGGCCTCGCTGCGGCGCGCCGCCAGCAGCGACCAGGACGCCTGGGAGGACGAGTTCAGCCAGGCCCGCGACGTGCAGCAGCTGGCCGCCGAACGCAACGTGCTGCGCTACCGGCCGTTCGGCGAGGCGATCACCGTGCGCCGCTGCGCCGACGGCTCCCTGGCCGACCTGTTGCGGGTCTGCCTGGCGGCGCTGCGGGCGGACCGG
>JAUMWV010000020.1 GCA_030529455.1 Propionibacteriaceae bacterium
ACCCGAACCGGAACCCGAACCGCCGACCCCGCCCCACCAGCCGGACCAGCCGGATCAGCCCGAGCCGCCGGGCGATGTGCCCGACGGCGACACCGGCCCCAGCGAACCCACCGGGGCGCCGCCGGTCGCCCCGAGCGGGGTCGCCGAGGCCGCCAAGCCGTTTCGGCCGCGCGAGCTGAAGGTGCGCGGCGTCGGTTCGGGCGCCCCCGGGCGGCGCAGCCGCGCCATCACGACCTGGGGCCGCACCGTGGGGGCGTCCAACGCCGATGGGCGGGTCCACCTCGTCGCCACGCTGACCGCGGCGGCGCCCCACCAGACCCCCGGCGCCCCGATCCGGTTCCGGCCCGAGCACGTGCGCACCGCCGTGACCCAGGGCAAGGAGTCCAACCTGATCCTGTTCGCCGTGGACGCCTCCGGTTCCATGGCCGCCCGCCGCCGGATGGGCGAGGTCAAGACCGCGGTGCTGAGCCTGCTGATGGACGCCTACCAGCGGCGCGACCGGGTGGGGCTGGTGACCTTCCGGGGTGGCGAGGCCTCGCTGTCGTTGCCGCCGACCCGCTCGGTCGAAGCCGCCGCCCGGTGCCTGGCCGACCTGCCGCACGGCGGCCGCACCCCGCTCGCGGAGGGCCTCACCGCCACCGCGCACACGCTGCAGGTGGAACGCACCCGGGACCCGAACCAGCGGGCCCTCGTCGTGCTCGTCACCGACGGCCGGGCGACGGCCGGGGAGAACGCGCTGGCCAGGGCGCGACAGATCGCCGACGCCTGGGCGGGGCTCGGCACCGAGACCATCGTCGTGGACTGCGAGTCGGGCCGGTTCCGGTTGGGGCTGGCCGCCGACTTCGCGGCGCGGATGGGTGCCAGCTATCTGCCCCTGGCCGAGGTCGCCGCCCAGCACCTGGTCGATGCCGTGCGGGCCGCCACGGCCCCAGAGATGAGGAGGAGCGCCTGATGGCGAAGGGAGAGACCCCGGTCGTCGCCGACGACGGGCTGACCACGCGGCAGCGCCGCAACCGGCCCCTACTGATCGTCCACGCGGGCGAGGGCAAAGGCAAGTCGACCGCAGCGTTCGGGCTCGCGCTGCGCGGCTGGAACCAGGGGTGGAACATCGGGGTGTTCCAGTTCGTCAAATCGGCCAAGTGGCGGGTCGGGGAACAGACCGCGCTGGAGGCCCTCAACCGGGTGCACGCCGAGACCGGCCAGGGCGGACCGGTCGAGTGGCACAAGATGGGCTCGGGCTGGTCCTGGGCGCGCAAGCAGGGCAGCGAAGAGGACCATGCCGCCGTGGCCCGGGAGGGCTGGGAGGAGATCAAGCGCAGGCTCGCGGCCGAGACCCACCAGCTCTACGTCCTCGACGAGTTCGCCTACGTCCTGAAGTGGGGCTGGGTGGACACCGATGACGTGGTGCGGACGCTGCGGGAGCGTCCCGGCTACCAGCACGTCGTCATCACCGGACGCAACCCGGCGCCCGAGGTGCTGGAGATCGCCGACCTGGTGACTGAGATGACCAAGATCAAGCACCCCTTCGACGCGGGCCAGAAGGGCCAGAAGGGCATCGAGTGGTGAGTGGCGGACAGCCGACCCAGCACCGCCTGCCGCGCGTCCTCGTCGCGGCCGCGGCCTCCGGGCAGGGCAAGACAACCATCGCTGTCGGGTTGATGGCGGCGCTGGCGCGCAGCGGGTTGGAGGTCTCTCCCGGCAAGGTCGGGCCGGACTACATCGACCCCGGTTATCACGCCCTGGCGACGGGGCGGCCGGGCCGCAACCTCGACCCGTGGCTCGTCGGGGAGGAACGCATCCCCGGCCTGGTGCTGCACGCGGCGCTGACCCCCAGACCGGCCGATATCGCCGTCATTGAGGGCGTCATGGGCCTGTTCGACGGACAGCTCGGCACCGATGGTTTCGCCTCCAGCGCCCACATCGCCAGGCTGACCCATAGCCCGGTCGTGCTGGTGCTCGACATCTCCTCGGCGTCTCGGACCATCGGCGCGACCGTGGCGGGCATGAAAGCCTTCGCCCCCGACCTGGACATCGCCGGGGTCATCCTCAACAAGGTCGGCTCTCCCCGGCACGCGGACGAGGTGCGCCGCGCGGTCGAGGGGATCGGGGTGCCGGTGATCGGCGCCCTGCCCCGCGACGCGGGAGTCAGCGCCCCCTCGCGGCACCTCGGGCTGATCCCGGCGGCGGAACGCCCAGAGGCGGCCGCACGCCTGGACCGGATCGCCGAACAGGTCGCCGAGTACATCTGCCTGGACACCTTCGGCGAGATCGCCCGCACCGCCCCGCCGCTGGCCGGGCTGCCGTGGTCTCCGCCGGAAGCGGTGACCGGTGGGCGGCCGGTGGTCGCGGTGGCGGGCGGTCGCGCCTTCACCTTCCGCTACGCCGAGACCGACGAGATCCTGCGCGGGCTGGGGTGCGAGCCGGTCGTCTTCGACCCGGCCGTGGACGCCCAGCTGCCGCCCGGAACCCGCGGACTGTACCTCGGGGGCGGGTTCCCCGAGGTGCACGCCAGGTCCCTGGAGACCAACACCCGGCTGCTCGCCGACATCCGCGACGCCGTCGCCTCGGGGATGCCGACGGTCGCCGAGTGCGCGGGGCTGCTCTACCTGTGCCAGCGGGTCGATGGGCACTCCTTCGTCGGGGCCGTCCCGGCCGAGGCGGCGATGCACCCCCGGCTGACGCTCGGCTACCGTGAGGCGCGCCTGGCCTCCGACAGCATTCTCGGCCCGGCCGGGGCGCTGGTGCGCGGGCACGAGTTCCACCGCACCCGCACCTCACCGGGCGCGGGGGACCATCCGGCCTGGTCCTGGGACGGCGCCGGGGAGGGCTTCGTGCTGGACCCCACCGGTTCAGGACTGGCAAGCGTCCACGCCTCCTACCTGCACGTGCACTGGGCTGGCTGCCCCGACCTGGCCCAGGGTTTCGCGTCCGCGGCTGGGGCCTGGCAGCCACGGGGGGATCGCGCGGGCGCCCCGGTGGCGGCCGCGCCGCAGCACGCTGGCACGCAGGGCGTGGCCGAGCCCGTCGACCCGCTGTCCCACCACGGCGACGCCGAGGTGGGCGAGGGCCTGGCCGACTTCGCGGTGAACGTCCGCCTGGAGGCCCCGCCGCCGTGGCTGGCCCGCGTGGTCAACGCGGCCACCGCGAGGCTCGGCTCCTACCCGGACCGCAGGCAGGCCAGGGAGGCGCTGGCCCGCCACCACCGGGTGGCCCCGGAGATGGTGCTGCCGACCGCCGGTGCCGCGGAGGCGTTCACGCTGATCGCCGCGGCCATCGAAGGCAGGGCGCTCGTCGTGCACCCGCAGTTCACCGAGCCGGAGGCTGCCCTGAAGCGGGCCGGACGCGAGGTGACCCGGCACGTGCTGGCGGAACCCTTCGGTTTAGACCCGGACGGGGTCGAGGCGGCCGACCTCATCGTCGTCGGCAACCCGACCAACCCGACCGGGGTGCTGCACGGGGCGGCCGGGCTGCGCAGGCTGCGCGCCGGGGTCCTCGTCGTCGACGAGGCCTTCATGGACGCGGTGCCCGGCGAACCGGAATCGCTGATCGGCGGCGACATGAACGGGGTGCTCGTCCTGCGGTCGCTGACCAAGACCTGGGGGCTGGCCGGGCTGCGGGCCGGTTACGTCGTCGGGGACCCCGCGCTGATCGCCGCCCTGGACGCCCAGCAGACCCCGTGGTCGGTCAGCACGCCCGCGCTCGCCGTGATGGATGCCCTAGCGACGCCGTCGGCGGCGGCGCAGGCCGCGGAGGCCGCCGAGGCCTTCGGGCTGTGGCGCGACCACCTCAACCACGGATTGCGCCAGCTCGGTGTCGCTGCGATACCATCGTCGGCGCCGTTCGTGCTCGCCCGGGTGGGAGAGGGGGTCCACGGCGCGCTGCGAGAGAGGGGCTTCGCCGTGCGCCGGGCCGACACTTTCCCCGGCCTCGACGGCTCCTACGTCAGGATCGCGGTCCGCGATCCGCACACGACGGACGCTCTACTGCGCGAACTGCGCGCCATCAGGAAGGAACAGAATGCCGGGTGAAGTCATCCTGGTCGGTGGGGGACCGGGCGATCCGGGGTTGCTGACCCTCGCCGGAATGGACGCGCTCACCAGCGCGGATGTCATCGTCTACGACCGGCTGGCCCCGCTGTCGCTGCTGGACGGTTGCACGGGGGAGAAGATCCCGGTGGGCAAGATCCCCCGCGGCCCGTTCACCCCGCAAGAGGCCATCAACGAGCTGCTGGTGACCCATGCCCGGGCGGGCAAGAAAGTGGTCCGGTTCAAGGGCGGGGACTCCTTCGTCTTCGGCCGCGGCGGCGAGGAGTGGGACTACTGCACCGCCCACGGCGTCAAGATCACCACGATCCCTGGTGTCACCTCGGCGGTCGCGGTGCCGGAACTGGCCGGGATTCCCGTCACGCACCGCTCCCTGACGCAGGGCTTCGTCACGGTGTCCGGCCACGTCGGGCCCGGGCACCCCGAATCCACCGTCAACTGGGCCGCGCTGGCGCAGGCCAACCTCACGATCGTGATCCTCATGGGGGTGCAGGCGCTGCCGGAGATCACCGCCGAGCTCGTCGCTTCCGGGCTCGACGCCGACACCCCCGCCGCCGTGATCGCCGACGGCGGGCTGCCGAGCCAGCGGGTCGTCCGGGCCAGGCTCGCCGACATCGCCGCCGCCGCCCGCGAGGCCGACATCCATCCCCCCGCCATCACCGTCATCGGAGACGTGACCACCGCACTGAAGGAGTTCTCATGATTCTGCCCCCCAACGCAACGGTTCACCAGGAGGCGCTGAGTCGGCTCGACGCCCTGGCTAAGCCGCTCGGCGCGCTCGGCCGCCTCGAGGAGCTGGGCGCGTTCATCGCCGCGTGCCAGGGCGAATGCCCGCCCCGCCCGCTCGACCGGGTTCGCGCGGTGCTGCTGGCCGGTGATCACGGCGCGGTGGCCAATGGTGTCGCGTCCTATCCCAAGGAAGTGACGGTGGCGATGGTGCACGCGCTGCTGGCCGGGGTGGCCGGGATGAGCGTGCTCGCCGCACAGCACGGCGTGGGGGTGCGCGTCCTAGACATCGCCGTGGACGCCGACTTGGACGTCCCGGCTGAGGTGACGGCACACAAGCTGGGCAAGTCCTGCGGCTCGATCGACCGCGAGGACGCCCTGAGCCTGGACGCCTGCTCCCAGGCGCTCGCCACGGGCGCCGCCATCGCCGCCGAGGAGGTCGAGGCTGGCGCCCAGCTGCTCATCGTCGGTGACCTGGGCATCGGCAACACCACCCCCGCGGCGGCACTCATCGCGTCCCAGCTGGGCCTGCCCGCAGCTCAGGTGACCGGGCGAGGGGCCGGGCTCAGCGACGAGGGGCTCGCGACCAAGACGGCGTTCGTGCAGCGCGCGCTGGACCGCACGGCCGGGATCAGCGATCCGACCCAACGGCTGGCGGCGCTGGGATCGGCCGACCTCGCGGTGGGGGCGGGCATCTATATCGAGGCGGCCCGCCGCGGCGTCCCCGTGCTGCTGGACGGGGTCATCTCGGTCGCCGAGGCGCTGCTGGCCGAGGCCATCGCCCCCGGCGCGAAGGCGTGGATGATCGCTGGCCACCGCTCGGTGGAACCCGCCCAGGGCTACGCCTTGGAGTCGCTCGGGCTGGAGCCGCTGCTCGACCTGAGGATGAGGCTCGGCGAGGGCAGTGGGGCGATGACCGCGCTGCCGCTGGTCCGTTCCGGGGTGGCGATCATCCGCGACATGGCGCTGCTGGCCGATCTGGTCGGATGAGCTGGCCGCGGGCCCTCGGGCTGGCGCTGGGCTTCGCCGCCGACCGGGTCCTCGGCGATCCGCAGCGCGGCCACCCGGTGGCGCTGTTCGGGTCGGCCGCGGCGGCGCTGGAGAGGCGAACCTATGCCGACTCCCGGGTCGCCGGTGTGGCCCACGAGGCGCTGCTGGTGGGTGGGGCGTGCGCGCTCGGCGCGGCGCTAGAGGCCGCCGGGGTGCGCCGTTCCCGGTTCGGCGGGATGCTGTCGGTGGTCGGCACCGCCGCGGCCACCTTCGTGGTGCTCGGGGGGACCACACTGGGACGCGAGGCCGAGGCCGTCGCTGCCCGGCTGGCGGAGCCTGACCTGCCCGGGGCCCGCGAGCAGGTCGCCCGGATCGTCGGGCGCAATACCGCCAGCCTCACCGCCACCGAGGTCGCCCGGGCGGCCGTCGAGACGGTCGCCGAGAACACCACGGACGCCGTGGTCGCACCGCTGTTCTGGGGCGCCCTGTGCGGGCTGCCCGGGCTGCTCGGCTACCGGGCGGTCAACACCATGGACGCGATGGTCGGTCACAAGTCGCCCCGCTACCTTAGGTTCGGGTGGGCGGCCGCCCGGCTCGACGACGCCGCCAACTGGGTGCCCGCCCGGTTGAGCGCCCTCCTGGTCGCGGCAGTCCGCCCCCGCAGCGCGAGCAGCGTCGCCCGGATCGTGGCCAGGGACGCCGCCCAGCATCCCAGCCCCAACGCGGGCCAGGTGGAGTCGGCCTTCGCCGCGGCGCTCGGCGTCCGGCTCGGCGGGGCCAACACCTACGAGGGCACCGTCGAGGACCGGGGAAGCCTGGGCGATGGCCGGGAGGTGATGCCGTCGGACATCCACGCCGCGGTGCGGCTATCCAAGGCGGTGGGTCTCGCCGCGGCCGCGTGCGCGGCCCTGGGTGCGCTGGCCGTCCGCCGCAGGCGCCGCTGACACCGGCGGGGCCATCCGGGACCGGCCCGGGCTAACGGCCAGCGGTGTTCAGCGTCCCTCGTCCTGGCGGCGGCGCCAGCGTTCCTCCATCTTCTCCATGAACTGCTGCACCGAATCGGCCTGGGACTGGGCTGGCTGTTTGGGCGCGGAGGACTTTTCGACGGGGTCGATGTCGTTGACGTGCTGCCAGGAACTGATGGCGATGATCGCGGCGGCCAGCATGACGATGAAACCGGCCACGCTGACGATGGGGCTGATTCGCAGCCCGGCGACCAGCGCCACGATGCCGATGACGAAACCGAGCCCGGCGAGGGCTGCGCGCCGCCGGTGCAGGGACCGGGTGCCGGTGCCGCGAAGGGTGTCGGCGAGGTGCGGGTCCTCGGCGGCCAGCGACGCTTCAAGCTGCGCGAGTAGGCGCTTCTCGTCCTCAGAGAGGGCCATCTGTGCCTCCTTGACTCGTGTCGGGTGACCGTACATCAAGTGTAGTCCGCCCAAGCTGCCACAGCGAACGTGGCAGCAAGATCCCGGTGGCTTTGCGCCACGCCGGGCAGGCCGCCCGGATCGCCGAGTTCAGGGTCCCGGCTAGGCTCGCCGCGGCCGGGTCGGCCTGCGCCGAACGCGCGTAGCGGGAGCGTTCCACCAGCCTCGCGAGGCTGGTGGCCGCGGCGGACGCCTCGGGCAGCGCGGCGGCCAGCAGGGCACCGGTGCGGCGCGGGGACTGTGCTGGCCAGGCGTGGCCCGCATCGAGCCAGGTCGCGTGGACCTCCCGCCAGGCCGCCTCGGCGTCGCCAGCGGCGGCTGCGGCGAGTCGGCGGCGCCGGAGGAGCGCCCTGGCCCCGGCGGGTGCGAGCAGCGCCGCGGGGATCAGCGGCAGGGCCAGCCAGGCGATCCCGGGGCCGCCAGCGGGAGCGCCGGGCGCCGGGACGGGGATCTGGCTGGGTCCAGCCGTCGGCTGGGGAGCCGGTGAGGCGCTGGTCCCGCCAGTGGGCTGGCCCTGGGGCTGGGGGGTGGGGCTCGGGTCCCCGCCCGGTGGTGGCGTCTCCCCGGTGCCGGGCCGGCTGCTGACCGCTGCCGTCGGCTCGAAGGCCACCCAGCCCAGGCCCTCGAAGTACAGTTCCGGCCAGGCGTGCATGTCGTGCGCGGTGACGGCCCAGGAGCCGTCGGGGCGCTGCGTGCCCGGGAGGAACCCCACCGCGATCCGGGACGGTATCCCGACGACGCGCGACATGGCGGTCATCGCGGCGGCGAAGTGGATGCAGTAGCCGGAACGGTCCTCGAACAGGAAGCGTTCCAACACCTCGTAACCCGACCCGCCCGGGGCGGCCGTGGTGTAGCGGAACTGGTCCGGGTCGCGCAGGAAACGCTGGATCGCCATGGCTTTCTCGCCGTCGGCCGTGGCGTCCGCGGTGACCTGCTGGGCGAGCTGGCGGACGCTCTCGGGCAGGTCGGCCGGGATCTCCGCGGTGCGGTCGGCGATGGGGGGACGCCCCGCGGTCGCGCTCGCGACGGCAGCGGGCGAAGGCTCGGTCAGTAGGGAGGACACCTCGTAGGACAACCCGGAGGTGGCCGTCGTGCGGTTCTGTCCCGTTGCCAGGATGCTGCGGGTGGCTGCGTCCCAGCCCCACTTGCCCGGGGCGTCGTGTCTGACCGGGGCGTAGGGAGTGGGCAGGTATTCCGCGCTGAACTGCCCCACCTGCACGCTGGTCGTGACCGGGGTCGCCCCGGACGCGCCGGGCGGGGCGGGCATCCTGCCCGAGCTGATCTTGATGGTGTCGAGCCGGGCACCCGTGGCGTCCAGCACCGACAGCGCGGTCAGCCGCAGCCGCACCCCGAGCGGGGCCTCGGTGGTGTAGGTGAGCAGCACCGGGTTGTCCGGCCGGTTCAGGCTGGCCGATAGGTCGATCGACGGGTCGCGCAGTTCGAGGGGCTGGGCACCGGTGAAACGGGGGAGCGAGACCCACTGGGCCGTCGGCAGCACCGCGGTGAGCGGGGCGGCGGTGACGAGCGCGAGGGCCGACACCAGGACGGCCGAGGCCACCCAGCCACTCGCCTGGGTGCGTCTGGCCCCGCCTGCGGCGAGCTGGGTGTGGGCGGCGGGCCGGGCCGCGGTCGCGGCGTACAGGATCACCGCGTATCCCAGCACCACCCCCACAACCGTCCACCAGGGCAGGCTGAGGCCGGGACCCATGATGGTGACGAGGAGGGGGACGCTCAGCACGGTGATGCTCCACCCCGGCTGCTCCAGGGTCGTGACCACCAGCTCGGCGATGATGTAGAGCCAGCCGGCGAAGGCCAGCAGCACCCAGAGGGCCGCTGGGGACGGAGGCATGGGTGCCTGGCTCAGCTGCAGGTGCCGGGCTCCCTCGTTCATCAGCAGGCTGAGGCGTTCGAGGGCTCCTGGAGCGGCGCCGTCGCCTGGCTCCCAGCTGAGGGCCAGCACGCCCAGCCAGGCGAGCAGCACCGCCAGCTGGGCGATCCGGGCCAGGCCGTCACCGCCGCGGAGCAGCCGGATCCCGATGGAGGTCGCCGCCAGGGCACCGATGAGTGCCCAGACACTGGTCCACCAGGCCGGATCGGCGGTGACCAGGCCGAGTGTCGCGATCGGGGTGAGCATCGCGACGAAGACGGCCAGCCCCGTCCCGATGCGCCTCATCGCAGGCCCCCGATCGTGCGCCACGCGGCGTCCACCGCCATCTCAGGCGGCACCGGCAGCACCCGCCAGCCCCGGGTAGCGAGGATGTCGGCCGCGTCCGGTGAGTCACCGAGCAGCAGCGCCCACCCAGGGGTGTGCCTGCCCGTACCGGTGAGGCGGGTCGCGTCCTCGGGGGTGATCCGGCCCAGCACGGCGATCCGGGAAGCCGAGGATGGGTGACCGGCGAACTGCAGGTCGGCTGACGGACTCAGCTGAATGCGGGTCATGGCCGCCAGGATGTCCTCCCGGCGGGCGGCCACGTCGTCGTGCACCGGGGTGACGACCGGGCCGAGCGGGCCAAGGATCGTGACGCGGAAACCCTGGTCTACCAGGCGCAGCGCAGCCGAGGTCACGGCCGAGACGGCCCACTCGAACCGGGATGGCGACGAATAAGCCTCCGCCCGGGAGTCGATGAGGACCGTCGCCGACTCATCCAGGGCGGAATCCTCGCGCCGCACCATGAGGGTGCCGTGCCTGGCGCTGGAGCGCCAATGCACCCGGCGCAACCCGTCACCCACTCGGTGTTCCCGCACCAGGGCGTCGTCGTGGCCGCCGATGGCCAGATGGTGGGGGCGGTGTTCGCCCGAGGTGGTTCCCCCGGAGCCGATCCGGAAGGCGGGCAGCTCGAAGACCTTGGGTGTCACGGTGAGCTCGACGGGGGCCAAACAGACCTGCTGCGCCGTGGTGAGCCCGAGGGCGTCCCCGCTGCTGACCAGAAGTGGCCCGACCTGGAAGATGCCCCGGACATCAGCGCGAATCCGGTAGGCCGCCCGCCGCCGCCACGGTCCGGTGAGGCGGGTTGCGGAGAAGGCCGGGCCAGTGCCGAGCTGTGGGGATAGCCGCTCTTCGAGCTCGACGAACAGTGGCACGAAGGGACGCCGCTGCTCCAGGCTGAGTAGCACGTCGACGCCCTGGCCGGCCGGAGTCCTGGTCGAACTCAGCTGACGCTCCACCGATAACCTGGGCCCGACCACCGCTCCGGTCAGGAGCGCGGCCAGCGGCAGCAGCGTCAGGGAGAGGGCCAGCCACAGGATCTGGCGCTCGCCCGCCGCGAGGGCGGTACCCGATGCCAGGGCACCGATCAGCAGCAGCGTCCGGCCGCGGCCGGTGAGGTGTGACCACCAGAGCACGGGTTCAGGCCCGGTCGGGGACGGCCACCTGACGGACCAGCCCGGCGATCAGGGATTCCGGTGAGCGGTGGGCGAGCTGGGCATCGACGCTCGGGAGCACCCGATGGGCCAGCACCGGTACCGCCAGGTCCGCGACGTCGTCGGGGATGACGTAGTCGCGGTCGTTCAGCGCCGCGAGTGCGCGGGAGGCCGCCATGAGGTGCAGGCTGGCCCGCGGGGACGCGCCGAGCCGCAGGCTGGGCGCCTCCCGGGTCTGCGTAACCAGGGAGACGATGTAGTCGCGCACGGCTGGTGCGACATAGATGCTGCGTACCGCCTCGATCAGCGCGGCCACGGTGGCGGCGTCGGTGACCGGCGACAGGTCAGCCAGGGGATCGTGCTGGCCGTGGTGGTCGAGCATGGCGATCTCGGCTGACCTCGCCGGGTAACCCATCTCGATCCGGGCCATGAACCGGTCGCGCTGCGCCTCGGGCAGCGGGAAGGTCCCCTCCATCTCGATGGGGTTTTGGGTGGCCAGCACCATGAACGGCGTCTTCAGCCGGTAGGTGTTGCCATCCACCGACACCTGGTGTTCGGCCATCGCCTCCAGCAGGGCCGACTGGGTCTTGGGGGAGGCCCGGTTGATCTCGTCGCCGACGACGATGTTGGCGAAGATGCCGCCGGGTTTGAACTCGAACTGGCGGGTCTCTTGGTTGAACACCGAGACTCCGGTCACGTCGCTCGGGAGCAGGTCCGGGGTGAACTGGATTCGCCGGACGCGACCGGCGATCGCGCGGCCGAGCGCCTTGGCGAGCATGGTCTTGCCGACCCCCGGGACGTCCTCAATGAGGAGGTGTCCGCCCGCGAGGAGCACCACCAGCGCGGTGCGGATCTGTTGGTCCTTGCCCTCAATCACGCTCGCGATGCCCCGCTCGATGCGGCGGGCCGTCGAAACGATTTCGTCCAGGGAGTGCGTGAGTGTCACGCCTGGCAGCCTATCCGGTCCGGTCAAGAAGGCGTTGACACGGCAGTAATGAGCAGTATTGGTGGAGGAAACTGGAGTATGGTGGTGCAGAATGGAGCAGAATGGGATGACCAGGGAGCAGAAGGGAGGGACATGCCATGGATTTCTTCGGCACGTTCACCCCGAAGCTCGACGACAAGGGCCGCCTGTTCCTGCCCGCGAAGTTCCGCGACGCCATGGCCGGTGGGTGCGTCGCGACGCTCGGCTTCGAGCGCACGATCGCGATCTACCCGCGGGCGGCCTTCGACCAGATGAACAAGGCGGTCAGCGCGCTGCCGCTCACGGTGGCGCGGAACCGGCACTTCGCCCGCATGTTCCGGGCCAACGCGCACGAGCAGGTTCCCGACAAGCAGGGACGCATCGTGCTTCCGCAGCACCTGCGCGACTACGCCCGGCTCGACCGGGAACTCGTGGTCAACGGCGGCGGTCACCTGCTCGAGGTGTGGAACCTCGAACAGTGGGAGCAGTACTGCCTGGCCGCCCAGGAGTCCTACGCCGAGATGAACGACGAGATGTTCCCGAGCGACTTCTTCGCTTCCCACGAGGTGTTCGGATGATGGGCGCGGGCGCGGTGTGGCTTCGGCCGGGCCCGGTTTCCTGGCGCAACTTCCCTGGCGCCAGGCGGCCGGTCCCGACCGAGACCTCGCCGCGCCCACGCGGCGAGGGGGTGATCCGATGACGGGATTCACCGACCGCCACGACCCCGTGCTGCTGGGCCGCATCGTCGAACTGCTCTCGCCCGCTCTCGGCGCTGAGGGAGCCGTCTACGTCGACGGGACGCTCGGCCTGGGCGGGCACGCCAGGGCAATCCTGGCCGCTTGCCCGCGGGCGCGCCTCATCGGCATCGACCGGGACGCCGATGCCCTGGCGGTCGCCGCCGAACGGCTCGCCGGATTCTCCGACCGGATCACCTTGGTACAGGCTGTCTACGACGAACTGCCCGAGGTACTGGATCGCCTTGGCGTGTCCCGCATCCAGGCGATGCTGCTCGACCTGGGGCTGTCGTCGCTGCAGATCGACCGCGCCGAGCGCGGCTTCGCCTACGCCGTGGACGCCCCGCTCGACATGCGGATGGACGCTCGGCAGCAGCTGACCGCGGCGGAGGTCGTCAACACCTACGGCGTGGCAGACCTGACCCGGATCTTGCGCCGCTATGGCGAGGAGCGGTTCGCCGACCGCATCGCCCGCGCGATCGTGGCCGGACGCGCCGAGGCGCCGTTCGTCACCTCGGCGCGGCTCGTCCAGACCCTGACCTCGGCGATCCCGGTGGCGGCCCGCAAAACCGGCGGCCACCCGGCCAAGCGCACCTTCCAGGCGCTGCGGATCGAGGTCAACCGCGAGCTAGCCGCGCTCGAGCGGGTCCTGCCCGCCGCGATCGGCTCGCTCGCCCTGGGCGGGCGGCTGGCGGTCCTGTCCTATCACTCGCTGGAGGACCGCCTGGTCAAGGAGGCCTTCCGGGAGGGGTCGAGCGACCGGGCGCCGCGCGGGCTGCCCGTGGTCCCGGATGCACTGGCCCCCCAGTTGGCGCTGCTCACCCGCGGTGCCGAGCGTCCCACGACCGAAGAGACCGACGTCAATCCCCGGGCCGCAGCTGCGCGGCTGCGGGTCGCTGTACGAATCAAGGAGGCACCATGAGCGCGCTACTAGCACCATTGCGCACGCCCGAGAAAGCAGGGCGGGATCAGCGCCAGTTGCGGGCGGTGCCGAAACCGGCTGGGCCCCGGTCCAATGTGCCGTTCATGGTGCTGGCCTCCTGCGTGCTGGTGTTCGGCATGGGCGGGGCGATCGTGCTGAACACGGTGATCGAACAGCAGTCCCGGGAACTGTCGCGGCTGCAGCGGCAGGCGGTCTCCCTGGCGAACCAGGAGGCGCTGCTGAGCGCCCAGGCGAACAACCTCCGGTCCCCGCGGGTGCTCGCGCTGCGCGCCACGGATCTGGGGATGGTCGTCAACCCCAACCCGGTTTACATTCAGCTGCCAGCTGGGACCATCCTGGGGGAGCCGGTGCCCGTCACCGGTGAGGAACTCGCGGGCATGACGGGGGACGGCCAGTGAGCGCCCCGCGTCCCGGCTACCGGCCCCGGCGCCGCAAGCTGCGCATCCCGGTAGCCTCCTCGGGCAGGCGAATCCGGATCTTCGCGGTCCTGCTGGCGGCGACCATGCTGCTGAGCGCGCTGCGGGCCGTGCAGCTGCAGGCCTTCGACCCCGCCGCCTACTCCGCCAAGGCGGAGGCCCAGATGAAGCACACGGTCCCGCTGGCGGCCGAGCGCGGTCAGCTGATCGACCGCAACGGCATCGTGTTGGCGCAGTCCCAGCCGGCGGTCAAGGTGATCGCCGACCCCGAGATGATCAAGGTCAACGGGGCCGACACCCGTTACCCCATGACCGAGAAACAAAAGGAGAAGGCCGCCGGGGCGCCGCAGGCGATCGCGGACCTGCTCGCGCGCCACCTCGGCGGGCGGGCCGAGACCTACCTGCCAGCCATCACGACGCAGGGTTCGAAGTACCAGATCGTGGCGCGCCGGATTCCGGCCTACCTGTTCGAACAGCTCCAGGCCAGCCTGCGCGAGGGCGGCTGGTGGGGCATCCATTCCGAGCCCGACCCGATCCGCAACTATCCGGCGGGCTCGGTGGCGGCGAACGTCGTCGGCTACATCAACGCCGAGGGCGTGGGCAGCGGGCTGGAGTCGGCGCTCAACGAGAAGCTGAGCGGTGTCCCCGGGACGCAGACCTTCGAGGCGGCGCGGTGGGGGCGCATCCCGCTCGGCACCAACGTGCTCACCCCAGCGGTGGACGGCACCTCCTACCAGCTGACGCTCGATTCCGACCTGCAGCTGATGGCCGAGCAGTCGCTGGCCGCCGGGGTGAAGCGGTCGAAGGCGGCGACCGGCACGGCGATCGTCATGAACGTCAAGACCGGCGAGGTCCTGGTCATGGCCAACGTGCCCACCTTCGACTCCAACGACCCGGGCAGCGCGCTGACCGCGAACCTGGGCAACCGCGCGGTGACCGACGCCTACGAACCCGGTTCGGTGCAGAAGGTGCTGACCATGGCGGCGCTGGTGGACTCGGGCGTGGCGACCCCCGAGACGCGACTGGTGGTGCCGGGGCAGATCCGCTCGGGTAGCGGGTTCATCAAGGACGCCTGGTCCCACGGCACCCTGCACCTCAACGCCCGCGGCATGGTGGCGAAGTCCTCCAACGTCGCGGCGGTGCAGCTGGGACGCCAGCTCGACAAGAAGACTTTCGCGTCCTACCTGTCCAGCTTCGGCCTGGGCGCCCCGACCGGGGTCGGGCTGCCGGGCGAGGCCAAGGGCTCGATCCCGGGGGCCGACATGGCCGACTACACCCGGGACCAGGTCTCCTTCGGCTCCGGGCTGTCGGTGACCGCGGTGCAGATGGCGGCCGCGGTCGCCGGGATCGTCAACGGCGGCCTCTACCAGCAGCCACACGTGGTGGCGGGCACGGTTGGCCCCGACGGCGAGACGGTGCCGCTGCCGCGGCCAGAGCCGCGCCGCATCATTAGCGAGGAGTCCTCGGCCATGGTGCTCGACTCCATGGAAGCCGTCATCACCACCGGTGGCGCCACGAACCTGGCGATCCCCGGGTACCGCACTGCGGGCAAGACCGGCACCGCGATCCGCTACGACGCCGACTGCAAGTGCTACAACGGCTACACGGCCTCCTTCGTCGGGGTGGCCCCGGCCGAGGACCCGCAGATCCTGGTCTACGTCGTGGTCGATCAGCCCTCGGCAGGCCATTTCGGCTCCGAGGTCGCCGGGCCGGTGTACAAAGAGATCATGCAAGTCGCACTCGGCCGTTACGCGGTGCTGCCGTCGTCCACCCCGCCAGCCAAGAATCCCATCGAGTACAAGCCGTGACGAGTCCGATCCGTCCCGGGCGCCCCCGCGGTGCCCTCCTGGCCGAAGCGCTGTGCGGCCACGCCGACGTCTCGGGCCTCGGCCGCCTCACCGCGACCGGTGTCACGCTGGACTCGCGCACGGTCGAACCGGGCTGGCTGTATGCGGCGCTGCCGGGCACCCGCACGCACGGCGCCTCCTTCGCCGCCTCCGCCGCCGACCGGGGAGCGTGCGCGATCCTCACTGACGCCGAGGGCGCGGCGCTCGCGGGGGAGCCTGGGGTGCCGGTCGTCGTGGCCGCCGACGTGCGCGAGGCGATGGCGGTCGCGTCCTGCCGGGTCTTCGGTGACCCGGCCAGCAGGCTCACCATGCTCGGCATCACCGGCACCAACGGCAAGACCACGACGGCCTTCCTGGCGGCGTCGGCGCTCGCGGACCGGAGGGTGGGGACCATCGGGACCATCGGCTTCCAGCTGGACGGCCGGGAGATCCCCACCTCGCGGACCACGGTGACGACCCCGGAATCACCCGACTTGCAGGCGCTGCTCGCGGTCATGGCGGACTCGGGCGCCGGTGCGGTCGCCCTAGAGGTGTCCTCGCATGCCCTGGAACTGCGCCGCGTCGCGGGCATCCAGTTCGACCTGGCGGCATTCGTGAACCTGGGCCGGGACCACCTCGACTTCCACGCCACGATGGAGGACTACTTCGAGGCCAAGGCCCGCCTGTTCCGGCCCGAGGCGGCCAAGCACGCGATCATCAACATCGGCGACCGCGCGGGCGAGCGCCTCGCCGAGCGCGTCAGGAGGCAGGGCCTAGGCCTCACCACGGTGGGCGGCCCCCAGGCGGACTACCAGATCAGTGACTTCCGGCAGGTCACGGCGCTGCGCAGCGTCAGCACGCTGCGGACGCCCACTGGCAACCACACCCTCGAACTCGGCCTGCCCGGTGCCTACAACGCGCTGAACGCGATGATCGCCTTCGCCGCGGCTGAGCTCGCCGGGACCCCGCCGGAGCAGGCGCTGGCTGGCCTGGCCGTGGCGAGCATCCCGGGGCGCATGCAGGAGGTCCCCCTCGCGGGCCCGGCGCCGCTGGCGGTGGTGGACTTCGCCCACACCCCGCAGGCCGTCGCCGCGGCGCTGCAGACCTTCGCGGGCTCGCCCGGCCGCCTCATCGCGGTGCTCGGCGCCGGTGGCGACCGGGACCGGGAGAAGAGACCGAAGATGGGTGCGGCCGCGGCGGCGCACGCCGACCTCGTCGTGGTGACCGACGACAACCCACGCTCCGAGGACCCGGCGGCTATCCGCGCCGACGTCCTGGGCGGCATCGCGGACCGCGCGAAGGCCGTCGAGGTCGCCGGGCGGGCCGGGGCGATCCGCGAAGCGCTGCGCCTGGCTGGCCCCGGGGACGTCGTCGCGGTGCTGGGCAAGGGGCACGAGGGCGGCCAGATCATCGGGGATCGGGTCCTCCAATTCGAGGATGCGACCGTTCTGCGGGAAGAATGGGCTCGCCTGAGGAAGGAGTCCTGATGCAACCCATGCGTGCCGCCCGTCTCGCCGAACTCGCTGGCGGGCACCTGACCGGCGACCCCGGGACGGTCATCGGTCCCGACGTCCTCATCGACTCGCGGGCGATCACTCCGGGTTCGCTGTTCGTCGCGATTGCTGGCGAACGCTTCGACGGGCACGAGTTCTGCCGCGACGCCGTCGAGGCCGGTGCGGCGGCCGTGCTGGTGTCGCGGCAGCTGGAGCTCGGCGTCCCCCAAATCGTCGTCGCCGACACCGTGGCTGGGCTGTCCGCGCTGGCCCGGGGCGTCGTGGCTCAGGAGCGGCAGCGCGGCATGATCTGTGTCGGGATCACCGGCTCGTCCGGTAAGACCAGCACCAAGGACCTGCTCGCCCAGGTACTCGCCGATGCCGCTCCCACGGTCGCCCCGCCGGGGTCGCTCAACAACGAGATCGGCGTGCCGCTCACCTGCTGCCGCGCCGACGCCCAGACCGCCTACCTGGTGAACGAGCTGGGCGCCCGCGGGATCGGGCACATCGCATGGCTGACCTCCATCGCGCCGCCCGACATCGCGCTGGTGCTGAACGTCGGCGTAGCCCACCTCGGGGAGTTCGGCGGGGTGGACGCGACCGCCCAGGCCAAGGGCGAGCTCGTGGAGGCCCTCGGCGGTAACGGCTGGGCGATCCTCAACGCCGACGACCCCCGGGTCGCCGCGATGGCTGGGCGGACCAGCGGCCGGATCGGCTATTTCTCCGTCGGCGACACCCCCCGCCAGGATGCCGAGCTCCAGGTCTGCGCCGCCGGGGTCACCCTTGACGGGCTGGGGCACCCGCGCTTCACGCTGCGCGTCGAAACGGCGGACCACAAGGAAGAACACCCGGTGAGCCTGAGCCTGACGGGAGCCCACCACGCCGCTAACGCCGCCGCGGCGGCGGCCGCGGCGATCGCCGCCGGGGTCGAGCCGGGAGCGGTCGCGGACAGCCTCAGCCGGGCCAGCGTCCGGTCGGCCTGGCGCATGGCGGTGACCGAACGCGCCGACGGCGTCCTCATCGTCAACGATTCCTACAACGCCAACCCGGACTCGATGGCCGCGGCGCTCGACGCGCTGCACCACCTGCACCGCGCCCGCCTTCGCGAGTACCCGAGGTCGCGGGCCTTCGCGGTGCTCGGGGACATGCTCGAACTGGGGGACGGCTCGGCCGCCCTGCACCGGCAGCTGGGGGCGTCGGCGCAGGTGAGCGAAGTGCTTGCCGTGGGCGATTTCGCCGACGACATCGTCGCGGGTGCCGCCGGGAACGGGGTCGCTGGCCGTAAGGTAGGCAAGGAAGAGGTCGCCGCGGCACTCGACCTGCGTCCCGGTGACGTGGTGCTCCTCAAAGCTTCCCGTGGCGTCGGCCTGGAGACCGTCGCGCAGCAGTTGACAGAAGGGGAATCGGCGTGATCCAGATCGTCTTGGCGGGGTGCCTATCGCTGCTGTTCACCCTGATCGGCACGCCGTTGCTCATCCGCTTCCTCATCCGCAAGCAGTTCGGCCAGTTCATCCGGGAGGACGGCCCCCGGGAACACCTGACGAAGCGCGGCACCCCCACCATGGGCGGTGCGGTCATCCTGTTCGCGGTCGTGGCTTCCTATTTCTTCGCCCACCTGCTGACCTGGCGGGCAGTGACCGCGTCGGGCCTGCTGCTGCTCGGGCTGACGGTGGGGCTGGGATTCATCGGCTTCCTCGACGACTGGTCCAAGATCAGTAAACAGCGGTCGCTGGGCCTCAACGCCCGCGGCAAGCTGATCGGGCAGAGCCTCATCGCGATCGGTTTCGCGATCCTGGTGCTCCAGTTCCCCGACCGCAACGGCGTGACGCCGGGGTCGACGTTCATCTCTTTCGTCCGTGACCTGCCGTGGGCCCAGCTGCCGTTCATCCTCGCCGTGATCTGGATCGTGTTCCTGATCGCCGCCTGGTCCAACGCGGTGAACCTGACCGACGGCCTCGACGGCCTCGCCCCCGGCTCGGTGACGCTGGTGTTCGCGGCGTACGCGCTCATCAACATCTGGCAGTCCAACCAGAACTGCGCCACCACGATCTCGGCTGGCATCAGATGCTACGAGGTGCGCGACCCGGTCGACCTGGCCACCATCTCGGTGGCGCTGGCCGCGGCGTGCTTCGGGTTCCTGTGGTGGAACGCCAACCCGGCCAAGATCTTCCTCGGCGACACCGGGGCGCTCGCGCTGGGCGGCGCCCTCGCCGGGCTGTCGGTCATGACCCGCACCGAGGTGCTGCTCGGGATCCTCGGTTTCCTGTTCGTCATGGAGACCCTGTCGGTGACGCTGCAGGTCGGCTACTTCAAGATGACCAAGGGCAAGCGGATCTTCCGCATGGCGCCGATCCACCACCACTTTGAGCTGCTCGGCTGGGCCGAGGTGACCGTGGTCATCCGGTTCTGGATCATCTGCGGGCTGTGCGTCGCGCTCGGATTGTCGATCTTCTACGCCGAATCGCTGGTGGCCCTATGAGCCTTGACTGGATCGCCGGCGCCGACCGGCTCTCGCCCTGGCAGCAGGCCACGGTGGTCGTTGCCGGTCTCGGCGTGTCCGGTTTCGCTGCCGCCGACGGGCTGCTGTCGCTCGGCGCGAACGTGTGCGTGCTGGACGAGTCCGAGGCGGCGGCCGACAAGGCGACCCTGCTGGAGCTGCTGGACGCCGAGGTGCGCCTCGGCCCAGGGTCCACGGCGGAACTGCCCGCTGGTTGCGACCTGGTCGTGACCTCGCCGGGCTGGATGCCGGGTGCGCCGCTGCTGGCCCAGGCCGCCGCCCGCGGCATCCCGATCTGGGGAGAGACTGAACTGGCCTGGCGGATGATGCACCCGGACCGGGTGGTGCCGTGGCTCGGCATCACGGGCACCAATGGCAAGACGACCACCACCCAAATGACCGAGTCGATCCTCAGGGCGGCCGGGCTGCGGACCACGGCGGTCGGCAACATCGGGCGACCCATCGTCGAGGCGGTGCTGGACGAGGCGGGCTACGACGTGCTCGCGGTGGAGCTGTCGAGCTTCCAGCTGCACTACCAGCACACCGTGCAGCTGCATTCGGCGGCGGTGCTCAACCTCCACGACGACCACCTGGAATGGTACGCGGGCATCGGCGGGTTCGACGCCTACGCCGCCGACAAGGCGCGGGTCTACGCCGGGTGCCGTCACGCCGCGGTCTACAACGTCGCCGAGCACGCCACCGAGCGGATGGTCGAGGACGCCGACGTCACCGAGGGCTGCCGGGCGATCGGGTTCACCCTCGGCGTCCCCGGGCCGTCCATGCTCGGCGTCGTCGACGACCTGCTGGTCGACCGGGCGTTCGTGGAGCAGCGCCAGACCTCGGCCCTGGAGCTCGCCAAGATCTCCGACGTGCAGCCCCACGCGCCCCACAACGTGGAGAACGCGCTGGCCGCGGCGGCACTCACCCGCAGCTTCGGCGTCCGTGCGGCCGACGTGGCGGCTGGGCTGCGGAACCTGCAGCTGGCGGGGCACCGCATCCAGCAGGTCGCCGAGTCCGGCGGGGTGAGGTGGATCAACGACTCCAAGGCGACCAATCCCCACGCGGCGAACTCGTCGATGAAGGCCTTCGAGTCGATCGTGTGGATCGCCGGTGGGCAGGCCAAGGGGACTACCTTCGACGATCTGGTGGCCGCCCACGCCAGCAAGCTGCGTGCCGCGATCCTGATCGGGACCGACCGGCACCTCGTTGCGGAGGCATTATCGCAACACGCCCCGGAGGTCCCGCTCGTCGTCGTCGATGACACCGATGATGAGGTCATGACCACGGTTGTGCGCCACGCCGCCCGGTTCGCCCGCCCGGGGGACGTCGTGCTGCTCGCCCCGGGGTGCGCCAGCCTGGACATGTTCAGCTCCTACGGCGACCGGGGCGACCGGTTCGCCTCGGCCGTCGAATCGCTGCTCGCGGAAAGGGGGTAACTGATGGCAGACCTGACCCAGGCGCCTGCGCCCGGCAAGGCCGCTGGTCCCGCGCAGAGCCTCATGGGGAAACCGCTCATCGACTACTACCTGGTGCTGATCAGTGCGGGGCTGCTGGCGGCGCTGGGCGTCATGATGGTGCTGTCCTCGTCGACCCCCTACGCCGGAGGCAACCCGAACATCGCCAGCCCATATGCCTTCGCGATCCGGCAAGTCATCTTCCTGGCCGCGGGCATCCCGGCGGCTTTCCTCTTCTCCCGGTTGCGGCTGGACATCCTCGCCAAGCTCGGCTGGGCGGCGTGGGGGATCGCGGTGCTGCTCCTCAGCGCGGTCGCGCTGACGACGTCGCGGTCCATCGGCGAGCGGGGCAACACCAACTGGCTGTCGATCAACTCCCAGCTCGCGATCCAGCCATCCGAGTTCGCCAAGCTGGCGCTCGTGGTGTGGACGGCCTCGATCATGGCGGCCAAGGTGCGCAAGCTCGACCAGCCCAAACACCTGATCGTCCCGTTCATCCCGGGGGCGGCGCTCATTATCGGGCTGGTACTTGCCGGACGCGACCTGGGCACCGCGATGGTGATGGCCTTCATCGTCGTAGCGCTGCTGTGGTTCGTCGGCACCCCGATGCGCATCCTCGGCATCCTGGGCGGCATCGGCACCGTGGTGATCGGGGTGTTCGCCTTCAGCAACGCCAACCGGCTGAGCCGGATCATGGTGTGGCTCAACCCGGCCAGCGACCCCGACCGGGCGTCACAGCCCGTGTCGGCGCTGTATGCGATGGCCTCCGGTGGCTGGTGGGGCGTGGGCCTGGGCGCGGGCAAGCAGAAATGGGGCGGCCTCAAGGACGGCGCCCACACCGACTTCATCTTCGCGGTGATCGGCGAGGAGCTGGGCCTGGTCGGGGTGCTCCTCGTCCTGGCGCTGTTCTCGGTGATCGGCCTGATCGGGTTGCGGATCGCGTTGCGTTCGGACGAGCCCTTCTCCCGGATTCTGGCGGCGGGTATCTCGGCGTGGTTCGTCGTCCAGGCAGGAATCAATATCCTCGTGGTGCTCAACCTGCTGCCCGTGCTGGGCATCCCGCTGCCGTTCATGTCCTATGGCGGTTCGGCGCTGGTCGCCAACCTCATCGGCCTCGGGGTGCTGCTGTCCTGCGCCCGCAACGAACCGGAGGCCCGCAAGGCGCTGCGGGCCGCGCGCAAGAGCGCCTCCCCGCGGGTGACCCGCGTGGTGGACGCGAACTCCAGGAGGTGAGGAAGTGACCAGTATCGTCCTAGCCGGGGGAGGCACGGCCGGGCACACCTCCCCGCTGATCGCGACGGCCCACGCGCTGCAGCGCGAGCCGGGTGTGACGCTGACCTGCATCGGCACGGCGCGCGGGCTGGAGGTGCGGGTGATCCCCGCGGCAGGCCTGAGGCTGGAGCTCATCGACCCGGTCCCCCTGCCCAGGAAGCCGAACCTCGATCTGGTGAAGCTGCCGGTCCGGCTGTTCCGGTCGGTGCGGCAGGCGCGCCAGATCCTGCGCCGGGCCGGGGCTGACGTACTGGTCGGCTACGGTGGCTATGTCTCGATCCCGGCCTACCTCGCGGCCCGCTGGCTCGGCGTCCCGATCGTGGTGCACGAGGCCAACGCCCTGCCGGGGATCTCCAACAAGATCGGGTCGAAGTTCGCGGCCTACGTCGCCACGACCTTCCCCGGCACGCCGCTGCCCAGGGCGCAGCGGATCGGCATGCCGGTGAGCAGGTCGATCTCGCATCCGAGCGTTACCCGGGCCGCGGCAAGGGAGTTCTTCGGCCTCGACCCGGACCGTCCGACGCTGCTGGTCAGTGGCGGC
This sequence comes from Propionibacteriaceae bacterium, assembly GCA_030529455.1. Classification (GTDB taxonomy): domain Bacteria; phylum Actinomycetota; class Actinomycetes; order Propionibacteriales; family Propionibacteriaceae; genus JAUMWV01. The sequence continues at coordinate 22,684 of JAUMWV010000020.1, forward strand.
TCGCAGGGGGCCGTTCGGCTCAACGATGCGATCCTGGGGGCCCGGGACGAGCTGCTGGCCGCGGGAGTGCAGGTGCTGCACGTGCTGGGGCCCAAGAACTTCACCGAAGGCCACGTCGAGGTCGGCTCGGCCTCGGGTGCCCGTTACGTGCCGGTCGAGTTCGTCGAGGACATGGCCTATGCCTACGCCGCGGCGGATTTCATGGTGGGCCGCGCGGGCGCCGGGACCGTCGTCGAAACGTCGATGTCGGGGCTGCCCTGCCTGTTCGTGCCGTTGCCCTACGGCAATGGTGAGCAGGGCCGCAACGCGGCCGCGCTGGTCGAGGCGGGCGCTGGCGTCCTCGTGGACAACGCCGACCTGACCCCGGAGCGGCTCCTCGGCGAGGTGCTGCCGCGCATCACCGACCCCGAGACCCTGCAGCGGATGCGCCAGCTCGCGCGCGACCACACGCCGTCCGACGCGGCGGAGCGGCTGGCCTCCGCTGTCCTGACCGTTGCCCAGCAGCCGAAGAAGGAATGAGATGCCACTTCTAGAACCCATTGAGGTCGAGCCCGCGCAGTCGGTGGGCGGTGTCCACTTCATCGCGATCGGGGGATCGGGGATGAGCGGTATCGCCAAGCTCTACCACGATCTCGGCGTGCCGACCTCCGGCTCCGACAAGGTCGACTCGTCCTATCTGCGCAAGCTCGCCAAGCTCGGCATCCAGACCTACGTCGGTCACGACGCGGCCCAGCTGGGCGACGCCGAGACCGTCGTGATCTCGTCGGCCATCCGCGAGTCGAACCCCGAGCTCGCCGAAGCCCGCCGCCGCGGGCTGCGGGTCTGGCACCGCAGCGCCGCGCTGGCTGCCCTGATGCTGGGCCGCCGCGGCGTCGCGGTGGCGGGTACCCACGGCAAGACGACGACCACCGCGATGACCGCGGTCATGCTGCAGGCGGCCGGTCTGGACCCGTCCTATGTCATCGGCGGACCGCTGTCCACGACGGGCCTCAGCTCGCACATCGGCCAGGGCGAGGCCTTCGTGATCGAAGCGGACGAGTCGGATGGCTCCTTCCTGCAGTACCCGACCGAGATCGCGATCATCACCAACATCGAGGCGGACCACCTGGTGAACTGGGGCACGCCTGAGGCCTACGCCGAGGGCTTCCACCGCTTCGCCTCCCAGCGGTGCGTGGCGGCGGCGGTGGTCAACGTCGACGATGCCGGTTCCCGGGCGCTGGCGCAGCGGCTCCAGGCGGAGGGCGCGAAGGTCCTCACCTACGGTGAGGCCGAGGACGCCCACGTGAGGTTCAGCGATCCCAGGGTGGAGGCTTCGGTCAGCGTGGCGACGCTGCGCTATGGCGACGAGGTGGGCGAGCTGCGGCTGCAGGTGCCGGGGAACCACAACCTGGCCAATGCCTCGGCGGCCTACGCGGCGGGCCGTCTACTCGGGCTCGGGCATCAGCAGGCGCTCGACGCGCTGGCCACGTTCGAGGGCACGCTGCGCAGGTTCCAGCTGGTCACCCACGCCGCCGGGGTGCGGGTCTACGACGATTACGCGCACCACCCGACCGAGATCCGGGCGGCGCTGTCGGCGGCCCGGCGGGCGACGCAGGCGGGCAACGAGGACACGGGCCTCGACGGGCGCCTCATCGCGGTGTTCCAACCCCACCTCTATTCCCGCACGATCGACTTCCTGCCCGAGTTCGGGCAGGTGCTGACGGCCGCCGACGTGGCGGTGGTGAGCGGCATTGATGGGGCGCGGGAAGACCCGGTGCCCGGGATCAGCGGGCGGATGGTCGCCGATGCCGCCGTCGCGGCCGGTGCCCCCGAGGTGCACTACGTCGAAGAGAAGTACGACCTGCCGGAGTGGCTGACCGCTTTCTCCCGGCCGGGCGATCTCATCATCACCCTGGGCTGCGGCGACATCACGCTGGTCGGGCCGATCCTGGCCGACCTGCTGGCGAAGAAAGAAGCGGCCTCTTGAGTTCCTCTCGCCCCGGATCGCTCGCCGACGCGACGGGCAAACTAGCCAGCAGGCGGCGCCAGCGGCAGCGGCGCCGGACGGCGTGGATCGTTGCGGGTCTCGGCGTAGGGGCACTGGGTGCGCTGGTGGTCTGGCTGGTCTGGTTCTCGGGGGTCTTGACCGTGAGCGGAGTCCGGGTCGAGGGGGTCAGCCTGCTCGGCGCCGATGAGGTCGAGCGGGCCGCGCAGGTGCCTCTCGGGCAGCCGGTGGCCTCGGTGGAGGTGGGTCCGATCGAGGAACGCGTCGCCGCCCTCCCGCCGGTTGCCTCCGCGCAGGTCAGCGTGTCCTGGTCCGGGGAGGTGCTCATCAAGGTCAGCGAACGGGTCGCGGCCTTCCAGCGCCTGGACGCCGAGACCTACACCTGGGTTGACGCCGAGGGCGTGCAGTTCCGGCAGACAGCCGAACCGGACGCCAGCCTGGTGACCGTGGTCTCGGCCGCACCAGACGAGCGGCTATACCGGGACATCGCCACCGTGGTGGGTGCGCTGTCGGCCCCGATCAGGGAGCGGCTCGTCCGTCTCGAAGCCGACTCCCCGGACCGCATCGTGCTGCGGCTCAGCGGCGAATCCGAGCTCGTGTGGGGCAGCGCGGACGAGTCGGGTCTCAAGTCGCAGGTGGCGACGGCGCTGATCCAAATCGAGGCTAAGACCTACGACGTGTCGGCGCCCAACCTGCCGATCACCCGGCGGTGAACCCTGAAGTACGACTTGAGGCATCCGCTTTTTCGGGCATGTTGGTGTTGGACATGCCCGGAACTGCTCTCATAGCCTGAGTTCTCAAGCGCACGACGGTGCGTGGTGCAGACACATTGAGGCGGAACAGTGGCAAGCGCATCCCAGAATTACTTGGCGGTCATCAAGGTAGTCGGCGTCGGCGGTGGCGGCGTCAATGCGGTGAATCGCATGATCGAGGCGGGGCTACGCGGCGTGGAGTTCATCGCGATCAACACCGATGCGCAAGCCCTGCTCATGAGCGATGCCGATGTCAAGCTCGATGTCGGCCGCGATCTCACGCGCGGGCTGGGCGCCGGGGCCGACCCCGAGAAGGGGCGCCAGGCGGCCGAGGACCACACCGAAGAGATCGAGGCTGCGCTGAAGGGCGCCGACATGGTTTTCGTCACCGCCGGTGAGGGTGGCGGCACCGGGACCGGTGGCGCCCCGGTCGTGGCGAAGATCGCCCGTTCGCTGGGCGCGCTCACCATCGGCGTGGTCACCCGCCCGTTCTCCTTCGAGGGCCGCCGCCGTGCCAATCAGGCGGAGACGGGCATTGAGGCGCTGCGCGACGAGGTGGACACCCTCATCGTGATCCCCAATGACAAGCTGTTGCAGATGACCGACCACCAGGTCGCCATCCTGGACGCGTTCAAGCAGGCCGACCAGGTGCTCATGCAGGGCGTGTCTGGCATCACCGACCTCATCACGACCCCCGGCCTCATCAACCTCGACTTCGCCGACGTGAAGTCGATCATGAGCAATGCGGGTTCCGCGCTGATGGGTATCGGGTCGGCCCGTGGTGAGGACCGGGCCCGAGCGGCGGCGGAGATGGCGATCAGTTCCCCGCTGCTGGAGGCGAGCATCGAGGGGGCCCACGGGGTGCTGCTCTCCATCGCTGGCGGTTCCGACCTTGGCCTGTTCGAGGTGTCGGCCGCGGCTAACCTCATCGAGAACGCCGCCCACGACGAGGCGAACATCATCTTCGGCACCGTGATCGACGACTCGATGGGCGACGAGGTCCGGGTGACTGTCATCGCGGCCGGTTTCGACGGCGGCCAGCCGCCCAAGCGGGTCCCCCGGCTGGAACAGCGGCGTCCCCAGCAGACCCCGGTGGCCGCGCCGCTGAATCAGGCTCCCGCCGAACCGGTGGTACCGCCCGCCCCAGCGGCAGGCGTCACCCGCCCGACCGCGACTGCCCGGCCGAGCTTCGACGACGACTTGGATGTCCCCGACTTTATGAAGTGAGGCGTGTTGCGCGTGTTCCCCACGCGCCTGGGGCGCTAACCTCGGGGAGAAGTACTACGAGGAGGACTCATGGCCGGGGCGATCAAGAAGACAATGGCCTGGTTTGGGCTGAGCGACGACTCTCGCTACGACGAACAGTACCGCGCCTACGGTGAGCCGACCGAGGATGTGTTCGTGGCCGAGGAAGAGCCCGCTGCCCCGGTGACGTCGCTGCCGGAGCGCCGCCCGGCGCCCGCGCAGGCCGCCCCCGCCGCCCCGGTAGCCCCGGCGGCCCAGGTCGCCGACCTGAGCCGGATCGTCAGCGTCCGACCCCGGTCCTACAACGAGGCGCGGGCCATCGGGGAGAACTTCCGCGACGGCATCCCGGTCATCATGAATCTCTGCGACATGGCCGATGGGGAAGACAAACGGCTCGTCGACTTCGCCGCGGGCCTGATATTTGGCCTCCGTGGCAACATTGAACGCGTATCGAGCAAAGTGTTCCTGCTTTGCCCGCAGAACCTGACCGTTGGCCCCGAGGACAAGGAGCGGATCGCCTCTGGCGGGTTCTTTAACCAGAGCTAGTAGGAGTTCGCCAATGGTCCTCGTCGGCATCGTCATCAGCTGGGTGCTCGGCATCTATTGTTATGTGTTGTTCGCCCGGGCGGTGCTCAGTTTCATTCCGCTCATCAACCCACGCTTCGAACCGCGGGGCGTGGTCTTGGTGCTGTGCGAGGCGATCTATTCACTGACCGACCCCCCGATCCGGCTGGCCCGCAGGCTGGTGCCCAGCGGGCCGGGCTTTGGCGGCGTCCGGCTGGACCTGGGCTTCCTCCTCGTCTTCCTCGCCGTGCTGCTACTCATGCGCCTCAACCACTTCTTTTTCTTGAGCTGAGCTTCAGCGTCTCAAGCTAACCCTCAACCTTGGCACGAGTTCTGCTTGGTGCTGAGAAACGGCCTAAGCTAGCCTAAGAAAGGAGCCGGGCTGCGAGAGGCCCGCTGAGACTGTTTGGAGTAACACATGACGCTGACGCTTGATGATGTGCGCCGAGTGCGATTCCGGATGGCCCGTCGCAGCGGCCAGGGTTACGAGGTCTCTGATGTGGACACTTTCGTCGACAAGGTCGAGGAGTCGTTCAACAAGATGACCAACGACGCTGAGTTGCTGCAACGCCAGATCGAGTCGCTCCAGAACAGCCAGCCGGCGCCCGTCTTCGCCCCGGTTGACGAGTCGGAGGAACTCGGTCGGCTGCGGGCCGAACTGGCCAAGGCCAAGCAGGAGCTGTCGGACGCCCGCGGTGACGCCGCGCGGATGAACACCGAGCTGACCAGCGTCCGGGGCGAGCTGGAGAACGCCCGTGCGCAGCGGCCGGAGGACGGCGCCGGGGACCAGCGCGCCGAGGAACTGGCCGCCGAGGTGCAGCGCCTCGCTTCCGAGAACGAGCGGCTGCGCAACGAGACGGAGCGGCTGCGCACCGAGCGCCCCGCCCAGGCGGCCAGCGCGGCCGCGGGCTCGGGCACGGAGCAGCTGGTCGTCTCGACGACCACCGAGGCGAGCCCGGCCGTGGTGCGGCTGGTGCAGCTGGCCACCGAGCAGGCCGAGCAGGTCGTCGCCGAGGCCGACAGCGAAGCCAAGCGGAAGATCGCCGAGGCCGAACGGCGCGCCTTCGAGATCACCACGGACGCCCGCACGAAGGCCGACCGGGTCGAGTCGGAGGCCCGGGTGAACGCCGAGAAGATGGTCTCGGACGCCACGGGCCGCGCTGCCCAGATCGACCGTGAGGCCGCGGAGCGGCGCACTGAGCTGTTCTCAGCGCTGGAAGCCGAGCGCGACGACCTGCGGGACAAGGTGGATCACCTGCGCACCTTCGAGTCCAGCTTCCGGGAGAACCTGACTACTCACCTGGAGAAGCACCTGGAGTCGCTTCGCTCGGCCCGCCCGGAACCCCAGGACATCCCCGCGCTAGCCACGCGCAGCGGGCACACCCCGCGCCTCGACGCGCTGATGGGGGAGTAGCGGCGGAACGGCACTCAGTAGTGGTGTACCCTCTCCCAGCAGTATGAGCGAACGGGGACAACATGTCTGAGATCAAAAGCCTCCCGGTCCGAGATGGCGAAGAGCCATGGACCCCCGAGGAGGTGGCGGCGCAGCGCGTCGAGTTGCTCGCTGAGATTGAGCGCATGGAGAAGCGCATCGCCGTTGCCGAGGCCGAACTTGAAGCCTTGATGCAGGAGGGCGCCGACGTCGGCGGACGAGACCCGGCTGATGTCGGCGCGTCCAACTTCGAGCGGGAACAGGAGATGTCGCTGGCCCACGGCGTGCGTGAGCTGCTGGACCAGTCCAGGCTGGCTCTGCAGCTGTTCGACGAGGGGCAATACGGACTATGCGAGGTCTGCGAACAGCCGATCGGCAAGGCGAGGCTCCAGGTCTTTCCGCGGGCGACACTGTGCATGACATGCAAGCAGCGCGAGGAAAGGCGATAGCGATCACAGGGGAGTCCGCTCCGCGGGTGTGGCCGGTCTGGCTCTCCATCGCGCTGGTCGGCTACGCGCTCGACCTGGGGAGCAAGATCGTCGCGGTCGCCTATCTCGATCCGAACGATCCCCCCGTCCTGCTGGGCGGGTTGCTGCGGCTCCAGCTGACCCGCAACCCGGGCGCCGCCTTCAGCCTCGGCTCCAACCTGACGGTGGTGCTGTCGATCGTGGCGATCGCCGCCCTGCTGGGCGTGGCCTGCTATGCCGCGCCACGGGCGAAGACCGTAGCCCAGGCGGTGATCGTGGGGCTGATGCTGGCCGGTATCGCGGGCAACCTGACCGACCGGCTGTTTCGTGCGCCGGGCCCGCTGCGGGGCCATGTGGTGGACATGTTCCAGTTCCCGTACTTCGCGATCTTCAACGTGGCCGACGTGTTCATCACGACCGCGGCAGGCCTGATCATCCTGATCGCGCTGAGGGGCGATCGCCGGTGAGCGTCTTCTACGTGCCCGACGGCCTGGCCGGTGAGCGGCTGGACGCCGCGACGGCGCGCATCACCGGTTACAGCAGGGCCAAGGTCGCGGATCTGATCGAGACCGGGCGGGTCCGCGTCGACTCCCAGGAGGTCACGAAACCGTCCTTCCGGCTGGCGGGGGGCGAACTCCTGGACGTCGAGGTCGAGGCCATCGTCACCTCGGTGCCGGTCACCCCGCGCCTCGCCGACGGCCTGAGCGTGGTCTACGACGACCGGGACATCGTGGTGGTCGACAAACCGGCCGGGGTCGCGGCCCACCCAAGCCTCGGCTGGGACGGCCCGAGCGTGACGGAACACCTCGCCGCGGCGGGTTTCCGGATCGCGACCTCCGGGGTGCCCGAACGCCAGGGCGTCGTCCAGCGGCTCGACGTGGGCACCAGCGGGCTCATGGTGCTCGCGAAATCAGAGGTGGCCTACTCGGTGCTGAAGCAGGCTTTCCGGGACCGGGCGGTCGACAAGGTCTATCACGCGCTGGTGCAGGGCCACCCCGACCCGTTCGAGGGCACCATCGAGGCGCCGATCGCGCGCCATCCTGGCCACGAGTGGAAGATGGCGGTCGTTGACGGTGGACGCCACAGCATCACGCACTACGAAACGCTGGAGGCCCACCGGGCGGCCACGCTGGTCGAGATCCACCTGGAGACGGGCCGCACGCACCAGATCCGGGTGCACATGGCGGCGATCGGTCACCCCTGCGTCGGGGACCCGCTGTACGGCTGCGACCCGGTGCTGGCCGAGCGGCTGGGGCTGGTCCGGCAGTGGCTGCACGCCACCCGGCTGGGCTTCGTCCACCCGGGGTCTGGGGACTATGTCGAGTTCGATTCACCTTACCCGCCCGATCTGACCCGGGCGTTGGCGATAATCCGAGAAGGCTAGGTAAAGTTCGTTCCGTGAGAAGAGCGAAGATTGTGTGCACGCTGGGCCCGTCCGCCCAGACCCCGGATCGGTTGCGGGAGATCGTCGAAGCGGGTATGGATGTCGCCCGGCTGAACATGAGCCATGGCGACTACGCGGAACACGAGCGCCGACTGAACGCGGTGCGGGATGCCGCCTGGTCGGTCGGCAAAACCGTCGGCGTGTTCGCCGACCTGCAGGGACCCAAGATCAGGCTCGGCCGGTTCGCCGAGGACAAGGTGACGCTCTCCTATGGGCAGACCTTCACCATCACCACCGACGATATCCTCGGTGACGTCAACCGCTGCTCGACCACATACAAGGGGCTCCCCGGCGATGTCCGGGTCGGAGACCTGATCCTCATCGACGACGGCCGCATCGCGCTGGAGGCCACCGAGGTCACCGACACCGACGTGGTGACGAAGGTCACGGTCGCCGGGCCGGTGAGCAACAACAAGGGCATCAACCTGCCGGGCGTGGCGGTCTCGGTCCCGGCCCTGAGCGAGAAGGACGAGGCTGACCTGCGGTGGGCGCTGAAGAAGGGCATTGACATGGTCGCGCTGTCCTTCGTGCGCAACGCCGACGACATCACGCGGGTGCACGAGATCATGGACGAGGAGGGCCGCCGGGTTCCGGTCATCGCCAAGATCGAAAAGCCCCAGGCCGTGGAGAACCTGGACGCGATCATCGACGCCTTCGACGCGTTCATGGTGGCCCGCGGCGACCTCGGGGTCGAGCTGCCGCTGGAGGAGGTGCCGCTCGTCCAGAAGCGCATCATCACCGCCGCCCGCAAGTGGGCCAAGCCGGTGATCGTGGCGACCCAGATGCTCGACTCGATGATCGCTGCCCCGAGGCCAACCCGGGCCGAGGCCTCCGACGTCGCCAACGCGGTGCTGGATGGCGCCGACGCGGTGATGCTGTCGGGGGAGACCTCGGTGGGTGCCTACCCGGTGGAGACGGTCCAGACGATGGAACGCATCGTCCGCACCACCGAGACCCACGGGTTCGCCAGCATCGAAGAGATCGACTGGGACCCCCACACCACGGGTGGTGTCCTGGCCAAGGTCGCGGCCGAGGTCGCGGAACGCCTGGGGGCCCGCTACCTGGTCGCGTTCACCAAGTCGGGCGACACCGCGCGTCGGCTGTCCAGGATGCGCAACCCGATCCCGATGCTGGTGTTCAGCCCCGAGGAGTCGACGCGCCAGATCATGACGCTGTCGTGGGGCGTGCACACCCACATGACGCCCGAGTTCTATAACCAGGAGGACATGGTCGAGGCCGTCGACCGGTTCCTCACCCAGCGCGACATGATCGAGATCGGTGAGCGGATCGTCATCGTTTCGGGTTCGCCCATGGGCGTGCCGGGGAAGACGAATACGCTGCGGGTGCACCGGATCAAGGCGAAGGGCGAGGATTCCTGACCTCGCTGCCGGGAAGCGGGCCGGTGCGTCCGGCCCGTTTCCTGTCCCGGGAGGAACCCGGTTCGCTGGGGTAGAGCCGCCGAGGAGGCATCAGGTGGTGCCCGGGAGGGGAGTCGAACCCCTACGGTCTTTCGACCAGACGGGTTTGAGCCGTCCGCGTATACCATTCCGCCACCCGGGCCTGGGCCGGGGATCATCATGCCACATCGGGTGCGCTGCCGTCACCTGGTGTGATCCTCCTCGGCTACGCTATATCCTGAATGACCGTGTCGCAAAGATGCTGATTGATACGAGGAATTGTTGTGACCAAGAAGACTGAACCCAAAGAGCCGCACAAGCCACGCGTGCTGGTCGCCGAGGACGAGGCGCTCATCAGGCTGGACCTCGTCGAGCTGCTGACCGATGAGGGCTACGAGGTGGTCGGCCAGGCCAGCGACGGCGAGGCCGCCCTCGAGCTCGCCCGCGAGCTGAAGCCCGACCTGGTGGTGATGGACGTGAAGATGCCGAAGATGGACGGCATCACCGCGGCCGAGAGCATCGCGAAGGAACGGATCGCCCCCATCGTCATGCTGACCGCGTTCAGCCAGCGCGACCTGGTCGAACGAGCCAGGGACGCTGGCGCCCTGGCCTACGTCGTCAAACCCTTTGACGCCTCCGACGTGGTGCCCGCGATCGAGATCGCAATGGGCCGGTTCGCCGAGATCCGTGCGATTGAGGCCGAGGTCGCCGACCTGGAGGACAAGCTCGCCTCCCGCAAGGCCGTGGATCAGGCGAAGGCGATGCTGCAGGAGGGGCTCGGGCTGAGCGAGGCCGAAGCGTTCCGGTGGATTCAGAAGACCGCGATGGATCTGCGCAAGTCGATGCGTGAGGTCGCCGAGGGCGTCATCGCGCACCGGAAGAAGCCGAAGAAGGCCGACAAGACAGACAAATAGGCCGATCAGGGGCGTTTGACGAGCCGACAGGTCAGCCGCCCCACCGCGACGAGTTCACCGTCATCGTCGCGGAGTTCGGCCTGGAAGACCACGGTGCGCCCGCCGGTCCGGACGGGGGTGGCCACGCCGTGCACCCGCCCGGACCGGACCGGGCGCAGGTGCGTCACGTTGATGTCGACGCCAGCACCGACCAGGCTGGGGTAGCCGAGGCAGGCCGCGCCGAGGGAGGACAGGGTCTCGACCAGGACGCAGGAGGCCCCGCCGTGCCACAGCAGGAAGGGCTGGGTGTTACCGGCGACCGGCATCGACCCGGCGACCCGGTGCGCGGTGACCTCGCTGAGGGTCAGCCCCATCTTCTCGTCGAGGGCACTGACCAGATCCTCCGCCCAGCCGGGTAGCTGCGCGCCGCTCTCTATTCGCATGGGCCCACTGTAGAGTCTTACCGGTGAGCGCACGCCTGCTGTTGATTGATGGACACTCGGTCGCCTACCGCGCCTTCTTCGCGCTGCCGGTCGAGAACTTCGCGACCGCCACCGGTCAGCACACCAACGCGGTGTATGGGTTCATCGCCATGCTGATCAACGTGATCCGCGACGAGCGCCCGACCCACGTCGCGGTGGCCTTCGACGTGTCCCGCCATTCGTTCCGGACGGACCAGTACCCCGACTACAAGGCGAATCGGGCGTCCTCTCCCGAGGAGTTCAAGGGCCAGGTGGCGCTCATCAAGGAGGCGCTGGACGCGCTCAACATCGTGCACCTGGAGCGGGAGGGGTTTGAGGCCGACGACATCATCGCGTCGCTGACTACCCAGCTGGCCGGGGAGGACACCGAGGTGCTGATCTGCACCGGGGACCGGGACTCCATGCAGCTGGTCACGAACCAGGTGACGGTGCTGTATCCCCGCAAGGGGGTCTCGGATCTCGCCCGGATGACGCCCGCGGCGGTGGAAGAGAAGTACCTGGTGCCTCCGGCCCGGTACCCCGAGCTGGCGGCGCTGGTCGGGGAGACCAGCGACAACCTGCCCGGCGTCCCCGGGGTGGGCCCGAAGACCGCCGCGAAGTGGATCGGCGCCTACGACGGGCTGGACAACATCATCGCGCGGGCCGGGCAGATCCCGGGCAAGGCGGGGGCCTCGCTGCGCGAACACCTGGACGACGTCATCCGCAACCGCAGGCTCAACGCGCTCGTCACCGACCTCGACCTGGGCGTCGGCCTGGGCGACCTGGAACGCCGGGACTGGGACCGGGAGGCGACCCACACGCTGTTCGACGTGCTGGAGTTCCGGGTGCTGCGGGACCGGCTGGCGGACCTGGGTCCCGTGCTCCAGGACGCCTCCGGTGACGGCTTCGAGGTGAGCGGTGCCCACCTCCAACCCGGCGAGCTGGCCGCCTGGCTGGCGGAGGCTACCGGGGTGGTCGGCCTCGACTTCGTGGGACGCTGGGGCAAGGGCACCGGCGACGTGACCGGGGTGGGGTTCGCCTGCGCCTCGGGACGCGCCGCCTGGGTCGACGTCACCGAACTGACCCCGGGCGACGACCAGGCGTTCGCGTCCTGGCTGGCGGACCAAGACGCGCCGAAGGCCATCCACGACGCCAAGGGGCCGATGCTGGCCTGCGCGGCCCGGGGCTGGGAGCTGCGTGGGGTGAGCTGCGACACGCTGCTCGCGGCCTACCTGCTGCGTCCGGACCAGCGGACCTTCGACCTGGCCGATCTGTCGCTGCGCTACCTGCGCCGGGAGCTGCGGGCCAGCGGGACCGACCCCGTAGCGGACGGCCAGCTCACCCTCGACTTCGGCGACGAGGACCAAGCCAGCGCCGCCATGCTGCGGGCGCGGGCCGTCATCGACCTCGCCGAGACCCTTGAGGCCGAACTCGCAGCCAAGAACCAGCTCAGCCTGCTGCGCGACCTCGAACTCCCGCTGACGGGGGTGCTGGCCCGCATGGAGCAGGCCGGTATCGCGGTGGACCTGGACCGGCTCGACGCGCTGCGCCGCGAGTTCGACGACGCGGTGGTCGCGGCCGAACAGGCCGCCTACGACGTGCTCGGCAAGCAGATCAACCTGGGGTCGCCGAAACAGTTGCAGGGGGTGCTGTTCGACGAACTGGGCATGCCGAAGACCAGGCGCACCAAGTCGGGTTACACCACGGACGCCGAGGCCCTCACCGGCCTGTACCAGAGCACCGGACACCCGTTCCTGGGGCATCTGCTCGCCCACCGGGACGCCATCAAGCTGCGCCAGACTGTCGACGGGCTGCTGGCGGCCGTGTCGGATGACGGGCGGATTCACACCAGCTACATGCAGACGGTCGCGGCGACCGGGCGGTTGAGCTCGACCGATCCGAACCTGCAGAACATCCCGATCCGCACCCCGGCGGGGAGGCGGATCCGGGAGGCCTTCGTCGTCGGGGTCGGCTACGAGACGCTGCTGACGGCCGACTATTCCCAGATTGAGATGAGGCTCATGGCGGACGCCTCCGGTGACGAGGGCCTCATCGAGGCCTTCCGCTCGGGGCGGGACTTCCACACCGCGATGGCGGCCCGGGTGTTCGGTGTCGCCGAGGACGCGGTGGACCCGGCGCAGCGGGCGCAGATCAAGGCCATGAACTATGGGCTGGCCTATGGGCTGAGCGCCTACGGG
>JAUMWV010000075.1 GCA_030529455.1 Propionibacteriaceae bacterium
CGAAAAAGAGGTCCCTTCGTGGCAAACCCCGTTCTGTCTAAGCCGGGCGCTTTCACCCAGAGCTCCGAGTATCAGGGTGGCTACCCCGGATACCAGTACAACCCCTACACCCAGCAGATGCCGGGTTACGCGCATACCCAGCAGATGCCGGGTTACGCGCCGCAGCCGGTCGCGCGCGGCGGGGTGATGACGCTCGACGACGTGATCGCGAAGACGTCCATCGTCATGGTGCTGCTGGTCGCCTCGGCCGCCGCCACCTGGCTGTTGCTGCCCTGGTCGCTGCAGTTTCCCGTCCTGATCGTCTCGGCGCTGGCCTGCCTGGTGACGGTGTTCTTCGTCGCCAGCCGCCGCGAGATTCCGATCGGTGGAGTGGTGTTCTACGCGCTCCTCGAAGGCGTGTTCATCGGCGTGTTCTCGCGGGTCTTCGAGGTCTTCTACCCCGGGATCGTCGGCCAGGCGGTCATGGCCACGTTTGTCGCCGCCGGGGTGACGCTGCTGGCCTACAAGTTCTTCAACATCCGGGTGACGTCGAAGTTCCGCAAGATCGTCTCGATCGGCGTGGGCGCCCTGCTCGTCCTGATGCTGGTCAACTTCGGGTTCGCGCTGTTCAACGTCGATCTGGGTCTGCGTTCGGTCGGCTCCGGGGCTGGCTGGCTCAGCATCCTGATCTCCGTGGTCGCCGTCGGCCTCGCGGTGGCGAGCCTGATCGTTGACTTCGACAGCATCGAGCAGGGCATCGCGCAGCGGGTCCCGGCCAAGGAATCGTGGCGGGCGGCCTTCGGCATCACCGTCACGATGGTCTGGCTCTACACCGAGCTCCTGCGGATTCTGTCCTACTTCCGGGACTGATCCGGCCACCCTCGGCTAACCCGCCGTCGTATTGCCGGGATCAGGCAGAACCAGGACGAGCCCTGCCTGCTGGGCGGGCAGGGCTCTACCAGGGGAGTTCCTGAAGGTGCCTGGTGAGCAGCGCGCGGGCGCCCGCGGTCCAGGGCAGGCTGCGCCACCTGGAGCGGCCGACCCAGGCCGCCCGTTCGGTCGTCCCGCCGTGGTCGTGGACCACCGGCCGGGTGGGCCGGTCGCACCGGGCGCTGTAGATGATGCGCAGGGCGTGGAAGTCTTCCAGGGTGCCGTCCGGGGCGTGGCCGATCCAGTGGTCCGACTGGAGCGTCAGTAGCTTGCGCAGCTGCACCTGCTGCCCGGTCTCCTCATAGATTTCACGCAACACGGCTGCTGACGGTGATTCGTTGGGGTCGAGGCCGCCACCGGGCAGCATCCAGACGCCGGGCGCGTTCGTCCGGGGGGAGCACACGGTGCCGAGGACCCCGCGGGGCGAGGCGACGAGGGCATAGGCCGCGATCCGCTGCCGCCGCTGGGTCGGCTCGGTGGGGGAGATCCCCGGATCGATCCGGCGGTGCCGCCGCCGCTGCGGCCGGTCGTCCTTGCCGAGCGGGCGGACGAGAAACACCACCGTGATGTCGTCAGCGACCAGGTTCGCGCTGAGCGGGCGGACGATGACGTAGCCAGCGCTCCACAGCGTGAGATCGGGATGTTCGCCGTGACCGACAACAAAGTCGATGAGCGGAGCCCCGACAGGACTGGCCATTCCGATCACACGCATCGACCCAGTCTACCCACCCTGGCGTGGGGGTGGGCCCGCCGAATCGGCTCCGGGCAGCACCCAGACACCGTAAGCTACGGTCTGCAAGCCCCGCGACGGATGGAGAACGCATGGAGTATCGCGACAACGCCCGGATTGACGCCTCCGAAGTGGTGTATGCGGGCAACGGCGGCTCGGGCCGCAGGGGACCCGGCATCGCGCTGGGCGGCGGCGCCGGGATTCTGGTGCTGCTGGTGGCGTTGCTGTTCAACGTTGACCTGGGCTCGCTCACCCAGGGCCAGGCTCCGGTCGCGCCGCAGAGCGGAACGGTCGAGACGCCGCACTGCCAGACCGGGGCCGATATCAAACAGGATCGGCGCTGCCGGTGGGCCGCGCAGGTGAACTCGATCCAGCGGTACTGGCGTTCGGCGCTGCCGGGCTACAAACCAGCGAAACTGGTCATCTTCAGCGGCCGCGTGTCGACGGCCTGCGGCACGGCGGGGAGCGAGGTCGGCCCGTTCTACTGCCCCGGTGACCAGCAGGTCTACATGGACCCAGGCTTCACCGAGATGCTGCTGAAGCGGCTGGGGGCCAGGGGAGGGGACGCGGCCGAGGCCTACATCCTGGCCCACGAGTACGGCCACCACATCTCGAACCTGACAGGGACCCTCGCCCGGGCGCAGAGCTCCAGGCAGCAGACTGGGCCGAAGTCGGCGCAGACCCGGCTTGAGCTGCAGGCCGACTGCTACGCGGGGGTGTGGTTCGCCAACACCGTCAAAGACCCCAACAGCCTCATCAAGTCCGTCACCGCCGACGACCTGGAGCGCGTCGTGGACGCTGCCCGCGCGGTGGGCGACGACCACATCCAGATGCAGTCGACCGGAGGCATCAGCCCGGAATCGTGGACGCACGGCTCCTCGGCGATGCGCAAGTACTGGGTGACCAAGGGTTTCCAGTCGGGAGACCCGAACGTGTGCGACACCTTCTCGACCGACAACCTGGGGGAGTAAATGAGGCTCATCTCGCCCGCCCAGCTGCCCGGGCTCCTGGACCGGTTGCCCGCTGAGCCTCGCGTCGTGACCCAGGGCAGTTTCGGCACACCACACCGGCTGCTGGAGCTCATCGACGCCCAGCTGGAACGGTACCGGCTGTTCGTGGTCAACGAGTTGCCTGGCCTGCCGCACCGCGACGGCGTCCGCCACGAGACGATCTTCGTCGGCCCTGGCCTACGCGGCCACCAGTTCGACTACTACCCGTGCCGTCTGAGCCTCATGCCGCGGCTGTTCTGCGGTCCGCTGGCCCCGGACCTCGTCGCGGTTCAGGTGTCCCGCCCGGTGGGCGGCAAGGTGTCGCTCGGGATC
Source organism: Propionibacteriaceae bacterium (assembly GCA_030529455.1). GTDB lineage: Bacteria > Actinomycetota > Actinomycetes > Propionibacteriales > Propionibacteriaceae > JAUMWV01. The sequence goes on from JAUMWV010000075.1 coordinate 2,962, forward strand.
GAGGTGCAGGTGCTGCCCGGGGCGCTGGCGGCGGCGAAGGCCCGCGGCGCGCTGATCGTGGCGCAGCTCAACCACGCGATGCCGTTCGTCCACGGCGATGGGGTGCTGGACCCAGACGACTTCGACGCCGTGCTGGAACTGGATCAGGAGATCCCGACCGCACCGAGAATTCACGTCGACGAGGCCGCGGCTGAGATCGGCGCCAGGGTGGCGGCCATGGTCCCCGACGGGGCGGCGCTGCAGGCAGGCATCGGGGCGGTCCCCGACGCGGTGCTCAGCGCCCTGGTCGGGCACCGCGGCATGCGGGTCTGGACCGAGCTGCTGTCGGAGGGTTTCCGGCAGCTGCACCTCGCGGGCTCGCTGGACGGCAGCCAGCCCGTCATCGGGTCTTTCGCCTTCGGCCCACCGGAGTTCTACGAGTGGATCGACGACAACCCCCAGGTCCGGCTGCTCAGCTGTGAACACACCAACAGCCCCGCCGTGATCGCCGCCCAGCCCCAGATGACCAGCATCAACACTGCGCTCCAGGTGGACCTGTTCGGTGCCGCCAACGCTTCCCGGATCAACCACCGGATCTTCTCCGGGACCGGGGGGCAGACGGACTTCTTCGTCGGCGCGATGCACGCCAGCGGTGGGCAGGCGGTCATGGCGCTGAAGTCCTGGCACCCGAAGGCGAACGTGTCGACGATCGTGCCGAAGCTGGGTGAACCGACGACGTCGCTGCAGTTCAGCTCGGTCGTCACCGAACACGGAACCGCCACCGTCTGGGGTGCCTCCCAGCGGGATCAGGCCCTCGGGATCATTGAGGCCGCCGATCCTAGGGCCAGGGGCGACCTGTACGCCGCCGCGGAGGGTTTCGGGCTAATCGGCTAGCACCTGAGCGGTGATGTCGGTACCAGCCAGGTCCGTGACCACGGTCTGCTGGCCGAAGGTGTAGGTGATGGTGGGGGTGTCCCGCTGGTAGCGGTTGTCCGCGACGACGCTGATCGGCACGTCGAGGGGCACGCCGTGCTCGAACCGGATGTTCGACCTGCTCTGCCCGATCACCGCGGGGTCGACCAGCGTCGGATCGAAGGGGGCGAGGGTGCTGGACTCTTTCCTGGACGCGGTGTAGGAGGGGAGCTTCTCGGATCGGGTGCGGCGGCTGATCGTGCCTTCCGGCAGGCCCGCCTCGTCGCTCCAGACGCCGCTGCCGGGGGAGTAGCCGAGCGCGATCACCCTGGGGCGGCCATACGTGGCGTCCTTGATCCCCTCGGTGAGACCCGGGGTGGTCTCGAAGTCGACGTGCCGGATCGGGGTGGCGTCGGCGCGGAAGAAGACGGTCGCCGATTCGGGCCGGGTGGTCACACTCATGAGAATCTGGCCCGGGTCATGTTCCACGATTTGGAGCTGTGGGGACGAGTTACTGGTGCCAAGGGACTCCGCGACCCGGAACAGTTCGCCCACGTCGCTGATGTCGAAGTCCAGCGGATAGAACGAGGCCTGCCTGACATCCGCGACATCGGAATCGACGGGTTTCGCTTTCCCCTCCACCCACGAATAGGTTTTGATCCGTTTGTCGGTGGTGATGAAACTGATGGTCGCGGTGGATTGTGAGATATCCACCTTGACGGCGTTCTTTTCGCCCGATGCGGCCATGATCTCCTCCACGACGGTGCGGGCGGCACCGGGGGAGGTCAGGTCGAGTTCGGGCGTCGCGGATGGGGTCGCGCTGGGCTGCGCCGGGGTGGGCTGTGGGGAGGTGCCCGTGCAACCGGCCAGGGCCAAAGCCGCGGCGGCAACCAGAAGTGCGTGTTTCCCCATGGGGGGATTCTAACCGCCGTGGTGTCGCGGCCGGGATGCACCAGGCGCCGCCCGCATCGGCAACCCGGAACGGGGTTCCGCAGCGTCGGGGACGACGGCGCGGAGGTGGTGGGGCGGGGACCGGCGCGGCGGGTGGTCCCGGTGCTCCCGGTGGTGGGGACGCACCCTACGCGTGACGAACGGCACGCCGCAGCGGAGCCACCGACCCGCAACTGGCCCGCGGCATGAACCGGAGTTGTACCCCGCGCACACGAGACGGGGTTATGGGGCTAGGGTTGACTCATCCGGTTGATC
>JAUMWV010000076.1 GCA_030529455.1 Propionibacteriaceae bacterium
GCGATCCCGGCCCCGGCGAACAGCATTCCCCCATCCACGCTGACCAGGCCGTAGCCGAGCCCGGACACGGGCCCCGCGGCGACCGCCTCGTGGGCCAGCGAGCTGTAGGTGGTGAAGCTGCCGAGCAGCCCGACGCCGACCGCCAGCCGAACGCTGGCCCGCCTAGCCTGGCTGACGTGGGAGGCGATGACGTACTCACTCACCGCGCCGAGCGCGAAGGCCCCGACCAGGTTGACCGCGAACGTCGCCCACGGCCAGCCCCCGGGTGGTACCGCGGCCTGCAGCAGCGCCCGGACGAGCGTCCCGGCGAACCCGCCCACGAAGATCAAACCGAGTGTGTGACGCCGCGACAACACAGCTGTCCTCCCTTCCCCCGGGGCGAGCCTACCCAGGCCAGCCCGGGTCCTTACCGGTAGGCGCGTAGCGTTGGGGCATGGACTTGCAGAACTGGCTGAAACAGAAGATGGCTCCCGCACGAGTGGACGCCGCGACCGCACTACCCGGCCGGGCCGATCCGATGTTTACCCGCTTCCCGGCACACGAGATCTTCGGCCGCCCCCTCGACGAGGTGCCCGCGGGGTGCGAGGTCGCCTACGTCGCCATGGGGTGCTACTGGGGTGCGGAGCGGCTGTTCTGGACCCAGCCCGGCGTGGCGAACACCGCGGTCGGTTTCATGGGCGGGTTCACCCCGAACCCGACCTATCACGAGACCTGCACCGGACGCACCGGCCACACCGAGACCGTCCGGGTGGTCTTCGAGCCCGACAAGCTCAGCTACGTCGGCCTGCTGCGGCTGTTCTTCGAACACCACGACCCCACGCAGCAGAACCGGCAGGGCAACGACATCGGCACGCAGTACCGCTCGGCGGTCTTCACGACCTCAGACGCCCAAGCGCGCACCGCCACCAGCCTGGCCGCCCGCTACCAGAAGGCCCTGACCCTCGCCGGTTTCGGCCGGATCGCCACCGAGATCGCCCCGGCTGGCGAGTTCTACTACGCCGAGGCCAGCCACCAGCAGTACCTGCACAAGAACCCACACGGCTACGCCTGCGACCACCGGACCGGGGTTCCCTGCCCCAGCTGAACCCACCGGCGGCAGGCCCGCCCTGACCCGGTCCCGGATGGCCTCGCGCCGCCGATCGCCATCACCGTTCTGAGTTTGGCAACCTCAGATTTGTGAAATACCCCCGCAGAACCCCGCCGAGACGGTAGGTTGCGCTCAACATTGAGCACTGGCAGAAGGGGAAGCAACGATGACGCCTGAGAACTGGCAGACCATCGCGATGATTATCTACTTCGTTGGCATGATTATCCTGGGCATCGCCGCCTACCAGCGAACGTCCAACCTGGACGACTACATGCTCGGCGGGCGCTCCCTCAGCCCGGGCGTGGCGGCGCTGTCGGCCGGCGCCTCCGACATGTCGGGGTGGCTGCTGATGGGCCTGCCCGGCGCTTTATACCTCAACGGCCTCGTCGAGCTGTGGATCGCCATCGGACTGACCGCGGGCGCCTGGCTGAACTGGAAGTACGTCGCGCCGCGGTTACGGACCTACACCGAGGTGAGCAGCAACGCCATCACCGTGCCGAGCTTCCTGGATTCGCGCCTGCGGGACCGGTCGCGAGCGCTGCGGATCGTGTCTGGCCTCATCATCTTGGTGTTCTTCACCTTCTACGTCTCCAGCGGCATGGTCGCTGGCGGCACCTTCTTCGAGTCCAGCTTCGGCATGAACTATCACGTGGGCATGGTCCTGATCGCGGGCGTAGTCGTGCTCTACACCCTGGTTGGCGGATTCCTCGCCGTCTCCTGGACCGACACCGTGCAGGGGCTGATGATGCTCATCGCGCTGATCCTCGTCCCGGTCATGGGCGTCATCTACGTGGGTGGTTTCGCCGACTGGTCGGCGACGGTGGACACCGTCGCGACGCAGCAGAACGCCCAGCTGTTCAACATGTTCACCGGGGTCAGCGCCATCGCGGTGATCTCCAACCTGGCCTGGGGTCTCGGCTACTTCGGTCAGCCCCACATCATCGTCAGGTTCATGGCGCTGCGCACCCCAGCCGAGGCGAAGCAGGCCCGCCGGATCGGCATCGGCTGGATGGTCTTCTCGCTGCTGGGGGCGGCCGCGACAGCGTTCATCGGTATCGCGGTGTTCAAACACGACAAGTCTGTCCTGCCCAACAGCGAAGCGGTGTTCCTCAAGCTCGGCCAGCTGCTGTTCCATCCGGTGTTCGCTGGACTCGTCCTCGCCGCCGTGCTGGCCGCGATCATGTCGACCATCTCGTCCCAGCTGCTCGTGTCGTCCTCGGCGCTGGTCGAGGACGTCTACCGCGGCCTGTTCAAGAAGTCTCTGGGAGACAAGCAGGGCATCCTGCTCGGACGCACCGCGGTGCTGATCGTGTCGGTGGTCGCTGCGCTGCTCGCCTGGGACCCGAAGTCGAACATCCTTCATCTGGTCGGGTTCGCCTGGGGCGGGTTCGGTGCGGCCTTCGGCCCGCTGATCCTGCTGTCGCTGTACTGGCGCAAGCTGACCTGGCAGGGCGGGCTCTCCGGCATGATCGGCGGGGCCATCACGGTGTTCGTCTGGAAGTACGTGCTCGCGGCGAACTTCGGCGAATCGGTGGCGCTGTTCAACCTGTACGAGATCCTGCCGGGGGCGCTGGTCAACCTCGGGCTGTGCCTGCTCGTGTCAAGGCTCACCTACGCCCCGAACGCCGAGATCGACGAGGAGTTCGACGCGGCGGTCGAAGCTGCCCGCTGAGCCGACGGCGTGTTCCCCGCCCGGTGGGCGGGGAACACCACCCCACAGGGGTCATGGCCTGGGCGGCGGGTCCCCGCGGACTCCCCGGCCGTGGTCCAGCCTCAGGCTCGGCTCAGGGCCGTTGGCGCCGGGGTCAGCGGGCGGCGAGGAGCTCAGCGACGTAGTCGATGTCCTTGTCGCCACGGCCCGACAGGTTGACGATCAGGATCTGGTCTGGGCCGAGTTCGGGGGCGAGCTTGGCCGCGTAGGCCAGCGCGTGCGAACTCTCCAGCGCGGGGATGATGCCCTCCAGGCGACACAGCAGCTGGAAGGCATCCAGCGTCTCGGCGTCGGTGACCGAAGCGTAGGTGACCCGCCCGACATCTTTGAGGTAGGCGTGCTGGGGGCCGACGCCTGGGTAGTCGAGGCCGGACGCGATGGAGTGCACCGGGGCGGGCTCGCCCTGCTCGTCGGCCAGCACGAGCGTCCTCATGCCGTGCAGCGTCCCGTCAGCACCGAGCGTCATGGTCGCGGCGTGCCGGTCGGTGTCGAGGCCCTCGCCGGCCGGTTCGACGCCATAGATCGCCACCTCCGGGTCGTCGAGGAAAGCGGTGAACAGCCCCAGCGCGTTGGAGCCGCCGCCCACGGCCGCGACCAGCGCATCCGGCAAGCGGCCCTCGGCCTCCAGGATCTGGGCCCGCGCCTCGCGTCCCACGATCGCCTGGAAGTCGCGCACCATCGACGGGTAGGGGTGCGGGCCAACGACCGAGCCGATGCCGAAGAACACCTCGTGGTAGTCGGCGGCGTAGGTGGCGAAGGCCGAGTCGACGGCGTCCTTGAGGCACGCCCCGCCCTGGGTCACCGGCACCACCTTGGCGCCCAGCAACTCCATCCGCACCACGTTCGGACGCTGCTTGGCCACGTCGATCGCGCCCATGTGGATCTCGCATTCGAGGCCGAGCAAGGCCGCGGCGGTGGCCAGCGCGACGCCGTGCTGACCGGCTCCGGTCTCGGCGATCAGCTTCTTCTTGCCCATCCGCTTCGCCAGCAGTCCCTCGCCGATGCAGTGGTTGATCTTGTGTGCCCCGGTGTGGTTGAGGTCCTCCCGCTTGAGGAAGACCCGGGCCCCGCCGAAGTGTTCGCTCAGCCGTTTGGCCTCGAACAGCGGCGACGGACGGCCGACATAGGTCTTGAGCAGCGCCTCGTATTCGGCCATGAACGCCGGGTCCTGGCGTGCCTCCTCGTAGGCGGCCGCGACCTCGGCGATCGGCTCGACCAGGAACGGCGGAAGCTCCGCTCCGCCGTAGCGTCCGAAGTAGCCGTTGTCGTCCGCCTGGGTCAAGCTGCTCATAGTCGTCCTCTCGTTTCGTCCGAAGGAACCTTAGCGCCCCACGGTACAACCGACCAGAATCTGAGACCGGGGAGCCGCCCGGGCCGGGCCAGCTGGTTCGGGCTCCTCTCCTTTGGCCACCCACCGGGGCTGGGAGCGGGCAGAAGAACCGTGGGCCGCACGCTGGCGGACACACCAGCACCCACGGGTCCGGTGGCTCGGCTGGATTACCCGAGCCGACTGGGCTCAGGCCCGAGCCACCTCACGTGTCCATTCAGATTTCATCTGTCTGACCACCCCCTTTCCTGTGTGTTTCCACGCTAGGACGCGGCCAGCATTCAGACAAGCGATTTTTTTATCTGGCGTCAGGCCGTGGCCTCGTCGATGCGTTCCAGCGCCTCGGTCCAGCGCTGGCGCAGCCACTCCCGGTCCGCTCCCTCGTGCAGGTTCTCGTGCCTGATCGACAGCAGCGTGCCGTCCCCTTCTGCCGCGAGACGCACGTCGACGAGGGACGCCGGGTCGTCGTCGTCCTTGTGCCAGGAAAAACGGATCTGCTCGAGGGGATGGAAACTGCGGGTGACGCCGTGAGCACCATCGGCGGCGCGCCACACATGCCCCTTTTCTGTGATTTGACCGCCCGGACCGAGAAGGGCCTCCGCACCAGCGGGACCCATCAGCGTGACCCAGACGCTCTTGAGTGGTTTGGACACCGACCGGCTCACAGTAACGGCGGTGTCCAGGCTCTCGCCGGTGGCCTCGCTCTGATCTGACATGAGGGACCTCGATTCTTCGTTGGATCTCACCG
>JAUMWV010000077.1 GCA_030529455.1 Propionibacteriaceae bacterium
CACCGCTTTCGCCATGGTCAGCGTGGACCCGGCGATGGAACCCGGACGGCCGTCCTCAGTGACCAGTCGCGCGACGCCTGCCTTCACCTCGACCCGCAGCGCGCCGAGCACGTAGTCGCCGTCGGGCTGGCCGGTGGCGCTCATCGCGTCCGTGACCAGCGCGACCCGGCCGGTCCCGGCCGCGTCCATCGCCATGGCGATCACGCTGGGGTGCAGGTGCACCCCGTCGCAGACCAGTTCCACCATGACGCGCGGGTCGTGCAGCAACTCGGGCACCGGGCCCGGCTCGCGGTGATGGATGCCCCGCATGGCGTTGAACAGGTGCGTGGCGATGCAGGCACCCTGCTCGATGCTGCGCCTGGTGGTGTCGGCGTCCGCGTCCGAGTGCCCGAAGGCGACCTTCACTCCCCCGGCGATGAACTGCCGGATCGAGTCCATCCCATGCTCCAGTTCGGGGGCCAGCGTCACCATCTTCACGGTGCCGCCGCCCGCCTCGATGAGCGGGGCAACGTAGTCATGGTGTGGCGCGCGCAACAGGCTGGCCTCGTGCGCGCCCTTCTTCGCCTCGGCGAGGAAGGGTCCCTCCAGGTGGATGCCGACCAGTTCCCCCGCCTCCACCAGCGGACGCAGCCGCTTCACCTGCTCGACCAGGACGTCGAGCGGTTCGGTCACGGTGCTGGCGATGATCGAGGTCGATCCCTGGCTGCGGTGGTAGCCGATCGCCCTGGCTACGGCCTGCGCGTCGGGATCGGCGAAGTCGACCCCCGCGCCGCCGTGGCAGTGCGTGTCGACGTAGCCGGGAACGGCCCACAGCCCAGCGAACCGGCCGTCGGCGCGCTCGCATTCGCGCACCCCGGTGATGCGTCCGTCGTCGACTTCGATCTCGGCCGCGGCAAGCACTGCCTGGGGTGTCAGGACCCGTTCGAAGCGGAAGATCTGCGACATGGTTCTATCAAACCACAAGATGCCGACGACACGACGCCACAAGCAATGTTGTGCATCCCCAACGCGCGCAGTCACGAGGGCTGGAAAGCCGTTCCACACCCACCGGCTACCCGGGCGGCGCCGCCCGCCAGGTGACACAATGACGCCATGAACCTGCGCATTCCCGCTGACCTGTTGCCCGCCGACGGACGCTTCGGTTCCGGGCCCGCCAAGATCCGGCCCGGGGCGCTGGAGTATCTGGGCATGAGGTGCGACCTGCTCGGCACCTCCCACCGCCAGCCGCCAGTGCGGAACCTGGTCGCCGACATTCAGCAGGGGCTCGCGGCGCTGTACCGCCTGCCCGAAGGCTATGAGGTCGTGCTCGGCAACGGCGGTTCGACGATGTTCTGGGACGTCGCGGTGTCCTGCCTCGTCGAACACCGGTCGGCGCACGCCGTGTTCGGGGAGTTCACCCGCAAGTTCGCCCGCGCCGCCGCCCGCGCACCCCACCTGGCCGCCCCGGCGATCACCGAGGTCCCGGCCGGTTCGGCGACCCTGCCCGCCGTCACCGAGGAGGCGGAGGCGTACGACTGGGCGCACAACGAGACCTCCACGGGTGCCGCGGCGCCCGTCACCCGCCTGGGCGGGGACGCGCTCATGCTGGTCGACGCGACCTCGGCGGCGGGCGCCATGCCGGTCGACGTGTCCAGCTGCGATGTCTACTATTTCGCCCCGCAGAAGAACTTCAGCTCCGACGGCGGGCTGTGGCTCGCCCTGGTCTCGCCCGCGGCCATCGAACGGGCGGCGCGGATCAAGGAGTCCGGCCGCTGGATTCCCGAGTCGCTGGATTTCAGCCTCGCCGTATCGAACTCGCGCCAGCACCAGACCCTCAACACCCCCGCCCTGGCGACCCTGCTGCTCCTGGAAGATCAGATCAACTGGCTGCTGGACCACGGCGGCCTGGACTTCGCCGAGCGGCGCTGCCGCACGTCCACCGGCCTGCTGTATGACTGGGCCGAGGCCCACCCTCTCGCCAGTCCCTTCGTCGCGCCGGAACACCGCAGCCCGGTGGTGGCCACCATCGACTTCGCACCCGAGGTGGACGCGGCGGCGCTGGCGGCGACGCTGCGCGCGAACGGCATCATCGACATTGAGCCGTACCGGGGCCTGGCCCGCAACCAGATCCGGGTCGGCGCCTACGCCTCGGTCGACCCGGAGGACGTGGCCGCGCTGTGCGCCTGCCTCGACTACGTGGTGGAGCGCATCACCGCTTGACGACGACGATCAGCCCAGCCAGCAGCGACACCCCAAGCGCGATCCCCAGCGCGGTGTAGGTGCCAGCCAGGGAGGGTTGCTCCGAAGGCGCGGGAGACTCCTCGGCCTGTTCCGGAACGCCCGGCGAGGGTTCGATGGACGCCGAGGGTCCGCCGCTCGGCGACGACTCAGCGCTCGGGGTAGGACGGACGTCGCTGATCGTGGTTGGCAGCGGCATGCTGGTGAGGCTGGCGCCGTCGGCCAGCAGCAGGGAACGCCCGTCGAGGCCGACCGCGAGAGCCTGCCCGGCGGGCTGGGGCATCAGGTAGGCCGAGGCGGTGGTCGTCCACTGGTAGGCGTCGATCACGACGACCTGTTCGGCGGTGCGGAGCACCACCGAATTGCCGTCCGGCAAGAAGGCCCCGTCGGTGACGCCCGCGGGCGCGTCCGCGACCCGGGTCAGCTTGTTGACGCCGCGCGCCTTGAGCGGCGAGGACGCCCGATAGATGCCCGGCTTGGCGCCGTCGGTGGCGATGTAGACATTGCCCTTCGGGCTCACCATCAGCGCCCGCACCGCCTCCGCGCCCGCGGGCATCGGCAGTTGCCACACCTGTGTCTTCTTGGCCGCACCATAGGCCAGCGAGTTGAGCTGGATCAGCCTGAGATCCTCACCCGGGACGAAATCGCCGATCCACAAAGACCCGCGGGAGAGGGACAACGCCTGCACCGACGAGGCCCTGGTCTGGTACCTCACCGTGCCGAGAGGCTTGCCCGCCGGACTGATTGCCTGCACCTTGCCGCCCGCGGCTCCGCTCACCCAATAGGCGCCGCGAGAGGAGTCCGCGGCCATGCCCGTCACCTGGGTGCCGTCGTCCACCGAAATCGGGTCAGCGTGAACGATACCCGGCGTCAGCGCGAGGACCAGGGCCATCAGGCCCAGCGCAAATAGTCGTCTCAACATCGTTTCCCTACCCTAGGACAGCATCGCGCCGACCGCGACCACGACGAGCAACACCACCATGACGGTGGTCACGATGAGACGGCGAGACCGGGGATTCACCCCAACATGCTACGCACCCGCGCAAACCCGCCTACCGTAGTGTCATGGCGATGCTTCGTGGCTTCGCCCTCGGTATCGACGAGGTGCGAGACATCTTCGGCGCGGCACCCGAGCTGGCCGCCCGGCTGCGGGCCGCGGCCGCTGAGGCTTTCCCCGCCCCCGATCCGCCACGGCGCCCGGGCCTGCTGGGCTGGCTCGGCCCGGTCTTGAAACGCGACGACCGGCTGATCGTCGACCCGCGCCGCCCCACCCGGGCGGACGTGGACACGCTGCTCGCTGGCCGGTTCTGCCCGCCGGAGCGGCTCGTGCCCGCGTGGGATCTGCTGACGGTCTGGCTCACCAGCCTGGCCTTCGGGCAGGCGACCCTGCTGGCCAGCCCCGACCAGCTGAGCGAGCTGGAGTTCTCCCTCGCCCGGGTGGGGCTGCCCAGCCCGCTAGCCCTCGGGACGCTGCTCGCCAACGACCCCCAGCTGCCGCTGCTGCCCCCGCCGGGCACATCGGTCGGCTACGCCAAACACCATCACGTCCGGGCGGTCAGGGCGGCGCTGGAGGAACGGATGGCGGAGCTGCCCGGCACGGACCAGGACCTGCTTCGTCCCTTCCTCGACGCGCTGTCCGGCTGGGACGAATGGCAGGCCCAGGCCGCCGGGCTGGGGCGCCCGAAGCCGGACCTGTTCGTGATCTGGCAACGCGGCTGACCGGCCGACCAGACAGGTGTGCCCACCCGGCCGGATGGCGGGGTGGGCACAACGGCGTGGCGGGCGGCTACTTCAGCAGCGACAGGATCGGGCCCTGCACGAAGTAGATCACGAACATCGCGGCGACGACGTACATCAGCGGATGAATCCGCTTGGCGTGGCCACGCACCAGCGAGATGAACACGTAAGCCAGGAAGCCCGCTCCGATGCCGACCGTGATCGAGTAGGTGAACGGCATCAAGATGATGGTCAAGAAGGCGGGGATGCCGTGCTCGACGTCGTCCCAGTCCACGTCGACGACCTGGCTGATCATGAGGTAGCCGACGAACACCAGCACCGGGGAGGCGGCCTCGCTCGGCACCATGTTGATGACCGGCGCGAAGAAGATCGCCAGCAGGAAGCCCAGGCCCGTCACGACGGAGGCCAGGCCGGTGCGGGCGCCCTCGCCGACCCCGGCGGTCGATTCGATGTAGCACGTGTTGGACGACACCGAGCCCAGGCCACCGGCCGCGGCGGCGAACGAGTCGACCAGCAGGATCTCCTTGAGCCGCGGGGGGTTGCCCTTGGCGTCGAGCAGGTTACCCTCGGAGCCGACGGCGACCACGGTGCCCATGGTGTCGAAGAAGTCGGCCAGCAGCAGCGAGAACACCAGCACCAGCAGGCCGATGAAGACCGTCAGCGAGAACTGGCCGTCGGGGAAGAATGCGCCGAACAGGTCCACCCGGAACAGCAGGCCCAGGTTGGGCAGGTGGAAGTCAGTCAGCGCCGGGACGTTGAGCG
>JAUMWV010000021.1 GCA_030529455.1 Propionibacteriaceae bacterium
CGACATCGGAGAGTTTCGCCTGGGTCTGGGCGTCCGGGATCGGGGAGAAACCCGCCCCGGACATCCGCTGCACGGCCCCACCCTCCTGGTCGACCGCGACCAGGATCGGCAGGGAGGCGTCGCTGAGCCCGACGATGGACGCGCTGAGGTCCCGCACCCGCTCGGCGGCGACCTTCGACTCCCCGAGGTAGAGGACGCTGCCCACCCCGGTCTCGCGGATGCTGGACGCCTCGGCGTCGCTGATCCCGGCGGGCGAAACCGCGACCATGTAGAGCTGGCCGACCCGCTGCCGCAGGGACAGCGCCTCGGCCTTTTCGTAACACACCGGGAGCGGCTGGTCCTGGGTCGGGCTCGGGGCAACGCTGGCCACCGGGGCCGGGGCGGCCGGTGCAGGCGGTGTCGTCGGCTGCCCGGGCGACGGGGCTGGGGCGCAGGACGCCAGCGCCACGGCCGCCACGGGGGCGGCCAGCCACCGCGTCCTCACCCTTCGAGCTCCGCTGGCCGTTCGGCGTTCAGCAGCGACAGCAGCGCGTTCTCGACGACCTCGGTCAGCGCCGGATGAATCCAGTACTGGCCACGGGCCATCTGCTTGATGTCCAGCCCGAAGCTCATGGCCTGGATCAGCGGCTGGATCAGCGTGGGCGCCGCCGGACCGATGATGTGGGCGCCGAGGAGGTGCCAGGTCAGCGGGTCGGCCAGCAGTTTCACGAAATGCTGCGTGTCCTCCAGCGCCCAGCCGTAGGCGACCGACCCATAGGGCTGAATGGTCTTGACGTAGGGGCGTCCCCATTCCTGCAGCTGCGCCTCGGTCGCCCCGACGGCGGCGACCTGGGGTTCGCTGAACACCGCGTGCGGCACGTACCGGTGGTCGGCCTTGATCGGGTCTTGGGGGTGCAGCAGGTTGTGCTGCACGACGCGGGCCTCGTGGTTGGCTACGTGTTTCAGGCCCCAGGGGCTGCTCACGTCGCCGATGGCCCAGATGTGGGGGACGCTGGTCAGCTGGGTGGAGTCAACCCGGATGCGCCCGTTCTCCTCGACGTGGACGCCCGTGGCCTCCAGGTTGAGGGTGTCGCTGTTGGGCACCCGCCCGACCGCCATGAGCACGCATTCGGTCTCATACAGGTACTCGATGCCATTGCGGTCCTTGGTGACCACGATGACCTCACCCTCGCGGTCACCGGGTTCGATCGCGGCCACCCGCTGGTTGAGGCGCAGCGGCACCCGCTCCCCCATCAGCTCGGTGAACCGGACCGAGATGTCGGCGTCCTCGGTGCGCAGGATGCGCTCGGACCGGTTGATGATCGTGACGTCGACGCCAAAGGCCGAGAACACGTGGGCGAACTCGGCGGCGATGTAGCCGCCACCCAGGATCACCATGGAGCCGGGCAGCTTCTCCAGCCTCATGACGGTGTCGGAGGTGTGGATGAACGGCGCCACCGCCTCGTCCTCCACCCCGGGGATGTCGAAGCGGAAGGGCCTGGACCCGGTGGCGATGACGAACCGGTCGGCGGTGATCGTCTGGTCGCCGACCCGCAGCGTGTGATCGTCCACGAACTGGCCCCGCGCCCGGAACACGGTCACGTTGCGGGACTGCTCCCGCCATTCCAGGCCGGACGCGGCGATCGGGTCGATCCGGCCGAAGACCCGGTCCCTGACCTGCGGCCAGTTGACCCGCCCGCCCCGCAGCGCGACGCCGAGAGCGTTCGCGTGTTCGACCGAGGACGCATAGTCGGCGGGCACGACGAACATCTTGGTGGGGATACAGCCGCGGTTCAGGCAGGTGCCGCCGAACTCTGGGTTCTCGTCAACCAGGGCGACCCGCCAGTCAGAGAAGCGCTCATCGATCAAAGAGTTGCCGGAGCCACTGCCAATCACACACAAATCGAAATGCTGCATGCCTCCATCATGACTTATCGCGCGGACGCTGGAGAATCCGCGCGACCTATCGCTCCCGAGGAAACCGCCCGCCTCGGTATAGTTCGGGAGACCACGACTGCAAAGGAGCTGTTCATGCCCACTCGCGAGGTACGCATCGGATCCAAGGTCGGCCTGCACGCGCGCCCGGCGTCGCTGTTCGTCGCCGCGGTAGCCAAGACCGGCCTGCCCGTCATGATCGCCAAGGAGGGCCGCCACCCGGTCGATGCCCGCAGCATCCTGGGCGTGATGACGCTCGGCGCGAAGCAGAATGACCTCGTCACGCTGTCCGCCGAGGGGGAGGGCGCGGACGCCGCGCTCGACTCGCTCGTAGAGCTGCTCGCCCGAGACCTCGACGCCGAGTAGCCCCAGACCGCGCCGCGTCGGAACCCGAGAGGACCATCATGACCAGAACCCTCATTGGCATCGGCGTGAGCGCCGGAACAGTCGCCGGGCCGCTCGTCCGGCTGAGCCCAGCCCCCGGCCCGCTCCCCAACGAGGCCACCGACGATGTCCGGGCGGCCAGCGTGCGCGTCCGGGAGGCGCTGGCGGCGGTCGCCGCCGGTCTCACCGCCCGCGCGGCCAAGGCGGACGACCACGCCCGGCCCATCCTGGAGGCCACCGCGATGATGGCCGAAGACCCGGGGCTGGCCACGGCCATCGACGCGCACCTGGAGAGCAAGGGCCCGACCAACGCCGTGGCCGCGGCGGTCGCGGACTACTGCGCCCTGCTGGAATCCATGGGCGGGTACATGGCCGAACGGGTGACGGACCTGCGCGACGTCGGGTCGCGGACCATCGCCCGGCTGCTGGGTCAGCCGGAGCCGGGCGTCCCCGAGCTGCCGGAGCCGAGCGTGCTGACCGCACCCGACCTGGCCCCGGCCGAGACCGCCACGCTCGACCCCGCCCTGGTGCTGGGCATCGTCATCGAAGAGGGTGGGCCGACGAGCCACACCGCGATCCTGGCCGCCCAGCTGGGCATCCCCGCCGTGGTGCGGGCCGCCGGGATCGCCGGGGTGGACGCGGGCACCCTGGTGGCGCTGGACGGCGGCACCGGCGAGGTCTTCGTGGACCCGGACGAGGCGAAACTCGCCGAGCTGACGGCCCGCCGGGAGCGCCGGGAGGCGGCGCTGCGCGGGTCCGGCCCGGGCCTGACCTCGGATGGCCGCCCGATCGCGCTGCTGGCCAATATCGGCACGGTGGCGGACGCCGAAGCGGCGGCCGCGTCCGACGTGGAAGGTGTTGGGCTGTTCCGCACCGAGTTCATGTTCCTCGGCCGGGACGTGGCGCCGTCCCTGTCCGAACAGACCGAGGCCTACACCGCGGTGCTGCGGGCCTTCGGCACCCGGCGGGTGGTGGTCCGCACCCTGGACGCGGGCGCCGACAAGCCGCTGGCGTTCGCCGACCTCGGCCCCGAGGAGAACCCCGCACTCGGGCAGCGCGGCATCCGCCTGAACCGCGTCCGGGAGGACCTGCTGGACGACCAGCTGGCCGCCCTCGCGGCCGCGGACGCGGCCACCGAGGCCGAGCTGTGGGTCATGGCGCCCATGATCGCGACGGCCGCGGAGACCCGGTGGTTCGTCGACCGGGCGCGCGCCGCCGGGCTGAAGCAGGTCGGGGTCATGATTGAGGTCCCGGCCGCCGCGCTGCGGGCGACCGACATCCTCGGCATCGCGGACTTCGCGTCCCTCGGCACCAACGACCTCGGGCAGTACACCATGGCCGCCGACCGCACCGAGGGCGCCCTCGCCGACCTGCTCGACCCGTGGCAGCCAGCATTGCTGGACGTGATCGCGGCGGCCTGCGAGGGCGGCGCGGCGACCGGCAAGAAGGTCGGGGTGTGCGGTGAGGCCGGGGGCGACCCGGCGCTGGCTCTCGTGCTGGTCGGGTTCGGGGTGACCAGCCTGTCCATGGCGCCGGGCAAGGTGGCGGCGGTGCGCACGGCGCTCGGCGCGCACAGCCTCGCGGAGTGCCAGCGGCTCGCCGACATCGCCCGCGAGGCAACCTCTCCGGAGGAGGCCCGCCAGGCCGTGCTGAACGCCGCCCACCAGGTGGTGCGCGACCTCAGCTGAGCGCTCCCCCGCGGCTCCGGGCCGGTCGGCTGCGCCCCGCCAGGGTTTACGCCCGCCGCGGCCGCGCGATAGCGTTCAGCCCATGACTTGGGCTGTGGTGACGGGGGCGTCCGGCGGACTGGGGCGCGCCTACGCGCGCTACCTCGCCAGTTGCGGACTCAGCGTGGTGCTGACCGGGCGGCGGGACGCGGAACTGCGGGCGCTGGCGTCCGAACTGACCAGCAAGTGGGGCACGACGACGCTGGTGCGGCGCTACGACCTGGCCGAGGCCAGCGACCGGGCGGCGCTGCTGGGCGACCTCGACGGCCTGGACGTGGACACCCTGGTCAACAACGCCGGGTTCGGCATGCTCGGCCCGGTCCGCGACGCGGACGCGGCCCGCCTGTCCAGCATGGTGACGCTCAACTGCGTGGCGCTCACCGAGCTGACCAGGGCGGTCCTGCCCGGCATGGTCGAGCGGGGGTCGGGCAGCATCGTCAACGTGGCCTCGACGGCGGCCTTCCAGCCGATCCCCACAATGGCGGCCTACGCGGCGTCCAAGGCCTATGTGCTGCGGTTCACCGAGGCGCTGTGGGCCGAGGTCTCGGGGACGGGTGTGCGGGCCGTCGCGATCTGCCCCGGGCCGACCGACACCGCGTTCTTCGAGGCGGCGGGCAACGATTCGGTCATGAAGAAGCGGCGCACCCCCGAACAGGTGGTGCAGGCCACGTTCGCGGCGCTGCGGGCGAACCGCCCGGCGGTGGTCGACGGGCCAGCGAACGCGCTGCTCGCGGCGACCGCCCGGTTCGTCCCGACCCGGCTGGGGCTACGGATCGCCCGGTTCGTGGTGAGCCAGGGCTGAGACCGGCCCCAGGCAGCGACCGGACGCCCGGCCGCTACTGGCCGGTGGCCGCGACCTTGATGAGTTTGGTGTCGACCACGCCGCCGGAGATCTGCGCTCCGATCTCGTAGGTTCCCGGCCCGAGCCGCAGCGTGATCTGCCAGGTGTGCCAGCGCTGGTCAGCCTCCGCGGAGCGTTCGGGGGTCATCAGCGGCAGGGGGGTGTCCTGATCCGCGGCCTGGACGCTCACCCGAATGTCCTTGACCCCCGGCTTGACGAACCCCTGCACCACGACGGTGCCGTCGGTGATCGTGGCCCCGTTGCTCGGGGTGGCGATCCACACGTCCCCGAAGGGGGCGACCCCGTCCCGGTGGAACACCTTGCCGCTGGGGAAGACGCCCGGCAGGATCGCGCTGGAGTCGCGCAGCAGCTGCACCCCGCCAACCTCGGTGTGCATCGCGTCGGTCACGGTGTAGACCAGCGCCTCGATGGCTTGCCGGGCCTGCTCGGCGGTCTCGATCTGCGCGAAGGCGGCCGCGGGCAGGTCGACCGTGATGAGGTCCCCCGCCGATTCCACGCGGACGCCGGACGCGGGGGCCCACGCCGAGGTGTAGTCGGGGTCGAGCGGGGCCGCGTTGAGCAGCGCCGCGACGGCGGTCTCGGCGACCGAACCCTGGGGGGTCAGCGTCCGGTGCTCGCGGTAGAGCAGGCCGTCGGCGCGTCCGACATAGTAGATCGCGATCTCTGGGTAGTGCTGCTCACCGGCGACCGCGGTGAAGGCCTCGTGTGGGCTCTGCACCGTGCCCTCCGATACCCACTCGGCTGGCGGTGGGCGCAGGGCCGCGGCGACGACGAAACCGGTGGCCGCGGCGAGGAGGGCGATCAGGACGATCCCGATCCGCCACCCCCGGTCGCGCCAGCCATGTGCCCCCATGTCAGATCCCCGCGTAGGAGTGCATCCCCTTGAACAGCAGGTTGACACCCACGAAGTTGAACCAGAACGAGGCCAGCCCGACGAGGGCGATGTAGGCGGCCGGGCGTCCCCGCCACCCGGCGGTGGAGCGCGCGTGCAGGTACCCGGCGTAGATCACCCAGGTGACGAAGGACCAGGTTTCCTTCGGGTCCCAGTTCCAGTACCGGCCCCAGGCGTACTCGGCCCAGACCGCCCCGGCGGCGATGGTGAACGTCCAGACCGGGAACGCGAAGGCCGTCATCCGGTAGGCGATGAGATCGACCCGGTCGAGGTTGAAGCGGGCGAGGTAGCCGGCGACCGGGACGCCGGTCCTGGCGGCCTTCTCGTCGGCGCGCAGCCTCATCAGGTACAGCAGGGACGCGAGGCCGCCGATGTTGAACGCGGCGGCCGCGATGCAGGCGGTGACGATGTGCACGATGAACCACACCGAGTGCAGGGCCGGGACGAGCGGCGCCACCGCCACCCAGAACACCGTGACCGCCAGGCCCTGGCCCACCGCGAGCAGCAGCGTCACGAACAGCCCCAACCACGACATCGCGAACCGCCACACCAGGACCAGGTAGATCGCCGCAGCCATCAGCAGCGCCGAGGTGACGAACTCGTACATGTTGCCCCAGGGCAGCCGCTCCGCCGCGATGCCCCTAGTGACGACGCCAACGGCGTGGGCGGCGAAGGCCAGCAGCGTCGCCGCGACCCCCATGCGGGTGAACCCGTCGACCCGCACGCGGGCGGCGTCCTCGGCTCCGTCGGCGGCGCGGGTGGCGCCCAGCCCCTTCGCGCTCGCCCACTCGAAGGCGTGCAGGACCATGGCGACCAGGTACAAGACTGCTGAGATCACCATGGTGAGCGCGGAGACGTCTGCGGCATTCATCGTGCCGATTCTGCCTCTTCGTCGGTTCTCACGCCACCCATCCCGGCAGACTGTTCCACAGCCGTGACATTCCCGCGCTCCGGCGCACCGGTCTGGAACAGCGCGGCCAGCGCGGCGACGTCTTCGTCGAGGCCGACGCTGGCGTCCGCCCGGTCGAGGCCACCGGCCTCGATGCCGGTATCGGTGCGCCGCACCCACAGGCGGCGGGGCCGGATGAACAGGCTGAGGCAGATACCGGTGATCGCGGCGGCCAGCGCCGCCAGGGCCAGCGGGATGCCGGGGGTGTCGGAGATCTGCAGCTTGACCCAGCGCGACCAGCCGTCGAAGCTGACCGAACCCAGCCCGTTGGGCAGGTCGAAACCCTGGCCCGGTTTGAGTTGGACCCGCAGCGGCGTCCCGTCGGGCTGGGTCACCGGCGCCAGGCCCGCCGTGTCCAGCGTGTAGACGTTTTCGGGACGCCCGGTCTCGGCCTTCGGGTCGCCGTGCCAGGCGTTGACGAACAGCTCGACGGCGTAGGCGTCCGGGAACAGCGAGTGGGGGCCCCGCATGTCGATGGTCGCGGTGGGCAGGAACAGTCCCTCGAAGGCGAGGCGCTGCGGCCGGGCGTCCGGCACCTTGATGACCCCGCTGGAGGTGAAGTTGCCGTCCTGGGGCAGGAACACCACCGGCCCGGAGAAGGCCACCTCGCCCGCGCCGTCCTTCACCGTGACGTGGGCGGCGTACCCGTGGCCGATGAGGTGCACCTTGGTCCCGCCCAGGTCGAGCGGGTGGTTGACCTCGATGGTCTCGCCCCTGTGCTCACCGCCGTCGGTGACCTCGACGTGGGCTTCGAAGCGCCGCGCGGCGCCGCGCTGCACCTCGCCGGTCTCGAACTCGGCGATGAACCGGTTGAGCTTCACCGTGAACGGCCGCAGCCGTTCGGTGTCCACCAGCCCACCGGCGGAGAGGTCGTCGTACTGGGTGATGTTGTTCGAGAACCCCTGCCCCTCGACGATCACCGCCGAACCCCGGAACCCGGCCAGGTTCGACCAGGCGACGCCCGCCAGGATGAACACCAGGCCGAGGTGGAACACGATGTTGCCAGCCTCCCGCAGGTAGCCGCGCTCGGCCGCGACCCCGTCCGCGGTCGTGACGACGCGGAACCGCCGCTGCCTCAGCCACCGTTCGGCCAGGCCCAGGTCGGGGTCGGCGGCGTCGGCGCGGGCGTAGGCGGGCAGCCGGTCCAGCCGCTTGGGGATCTTGGGCGGCGGCGTCCGCACGGCCCGGGCGTACACCCCGATGCGGGGCAGGATGCACCCGACGAGGGACACGAACAGCAGCAGATAGATCGCCGAGAACCACGGTGAGGAATACACCTCGTAGAAGCCGAGCGGCTCATAGAACCGGTCCAGCTCCGGGTGGGCCTGTTTGAAGTCGAGCACGTTGATCGGCGACACCGAACGCTGCGGGATCATCGACCCGGGGATCGCCGCGACGGCGAGCAGGAACAGCAGGAACAGCGCGGTCCGCATGCTGGTCAGCTGCGCCCACGACCAGCGCGCGAGCTCGACGACGGTCCTCATCAGATCGGGGCCTCGAAGTTCGCCAGCCACTGCCGGACCAGCAGCGACAGGGAATCCCACAGGCCGGTCATCAGGGCCAGGCCGACCACCATCAGCAGGACGCCACCGGCGATCTGGACGCCCCGCTGGTGCGTGCCGAGCCAGGCCAGCAGCCGCTTCATCCGGCCGAAGGCGAGGCCAGCGGCGATGAACGGCAACCCGAGCCCCAGGGCGTAGGCGAAGGCCAGCAGCGCACCCCGGCCAGCGGACCCCTCGGTCATCGACAGGCTGAGCACCGTCGCCAGCGCCGGGCCGACGCAGGGCGTCCAGCCGAGCCCAAAGACCGCGCCGAGCAGCGGGGACGCCGCCACCGAGAAGGCCGGCATCGCCTTGACCCGGAACTCCGGCCCGAAGGGCAGCAGCCCGGCGAACATGGCCCCCAGCACGATCGTCAGCCCACCCACGGCGATGCTGATCGGACGCTGGTAGGCGACCAGCAGCGACCCCACCCCGCCGATGACCGCCCCCGTCACGACGAACACCACCGCGAACCCGAGCACGAAACCCACCGTTCCGGCCAGCAGCGTGCGGCGCCGCCCGGTGCCCTCGGTGAGCTGGGCCACGCCGAGCCCGGTCGCATACGACAGGTAGGCGGGCAGCAGCGGCAGCACGCAGGGGGAGGCGAAGCTCACCAGCCCCGCGAGCACGGCGACCGGCAGCGCCACGATCAGGGAGGAGCCGAGGGCCTCTTGCACCCAGGAGTCGAGCAGGATCATGGCTGACCCGCGATATCGTTCACCGCGCCGACCAGCGTCGCCGCCGTCACCTCGCCCAGCATGCGGGCGGCCACCCGGCCCTCGGCGTCGACGATGAGGGTGCTCGGGATCGCCTTGGGCGGCAGCTGGCCGAAACCGAGCAGCAGCGCCCCGTCGGGGTCGAACAAATTCGGGTAGGGGACGCCGAAGGCCCGCACGAAAGCCTTCGCGGGGGCGGTGTCCAGGTCGCGGGTGTTGATCCCGACGAACTGGGCGCGTCCCTCAAGCGAGGCGGCGGCCGACACCAGGGCGGGCGCCTCGTGGCGGCAGGGGGCGCACCACGACCCCCACACGTTGAGCACCACGATGGTCCCGGCGTAGTCGCTGAGCGACAGCTGCGTGCCCTCCAGCGTCGTGCCCGACAGCGGCGGGGCCGCGGTGCGTTCCGCCGCGGGGATGAGGGCGAAGGACCCGTCGCCGCCGGTGAACCCGT
This sequence comes from Propionibacteriaceae bacterium, assembly GCA_030529455.1. Lineage (GTDB taxonomy): Bacteria > Actinomycetota > Actinomycetes > Propionibacteriales > Propionibacteriaceae > JAUMWV01. The sequence goes on from JAUMWV010000021.1 coordinate 9,440, forward strand.
TCACGGCCGTGCTGGAAGTGGCGCACCCGGCCAGGCCCAGCGGGGCGAGGGCAAGCATCGTCCGTCGGCTCAGTCTCACGCGGGGAAGCCTACCCGCTCGGCCCGGACCTTTCCCGCCGCCCGACTCAGGTGCCAACCCTGAACCTGCGCCCGGTCTTGGGTGGCAGCAGGTCGGCGCACGGTTCGGCGTAGTCGACCTGCACGACCCGGCCCCGCACGAGCGTCAGGGTGGTCACGGACGCGAGGGTGCACTGCCGCCGCCGGGGGTCGTGGGCGAGCGGGCGCCCCTCGTGGTGGCGGCGGATCGTCCAGATCGGCAGCTGGTGGCTGAGGATCAGCGCCTGCCCGCCCGCACCGGCGGCCTCCGCGGCGTCGGCGACCGCCCGCTGCATCCGGGCGGCAATGGCGGTGTAGGGCTCGCCCCAGCTGGGGCGCAGCGGGTTGCGCATGTGCCAGAACATGCGGGGGTCGCGCAGCGCGGCGTTGTCTCGTCCGAAGGTCATGCCCTCGAACCGGTTGGCGGCCTCGATCACCCGCTCGTCAGTGACCACCCCCAGCTCGGGACGCATGCCCGCGAGCGGGGCGATGGTCTGCTGGGCGCGCAGCAGCGGCGAGCAGCGCAGGTGGTTCAGCGGGGTGTCGGCGAAGTGTTCGGCCAGCCGGATCGCCATGCGGCGCCCCAGCTCCGACAGCCCGAACCCGGGCAGGCGGCCGTACAGCACCCCCTGCGGGTTCTCGACCTGGGCGTGGCGCACGAGGTGCACCAGGGTAGTCTCCGTCACGCCGTCGAGCATATCGGCCTAGCTAGCCCGCGGTCTGCCTCACTCCGGGGCCGCGGCCGTGGTCTTGCGGCGCCTGCGGCGGCGCTGCGACGGCTTGGTGGGGGGTTCGCCGCGTTCCAGCTGACCGGCGCGGCGCTCCGCCGCGAACTTCGCCAGCGCGTCCGCCAGCGCCTTGGCGGTCGGCTCGGCGGCGATGGCGTCCACCCGCAGGCCGTGCTCCTCGCAGGTGGTGGCGGTCGCGGAACCGATCGCGACCACGACCATGTTGGCGTGGGGTTTACCGGCGATGCCGATGAGGTTACGCACCGTCGAACTGGACGCGAACACCACCGCGTCGAACAGCCCGGTCTTGATCGCCTCCCTGGTCTCGGCCGGTGGTGGGGCCGCCCGCACCGCGCGGTAGGCCGTCACGTCCTCGACCTCCCAGCCGAGCCCGGCCAGACCGGCCAGCAGCAGGTCGGTGGAGATCTCGGCGCGGGGCACCAGCACCCGGTTGATGGGGTCTAGGAGGTCGTCGAAGGCCGGGAACATCGCGGCCAGCCCGGCCGAAGTCTGCTGCCCGGTCGGCATCAGGTCGGGGCGCAGCCCCCACTCGGCCAGCGCCCGAGCGGTCTGGCTGCCGACCGCGGCGATCTCGATGCCGGACATCGCGCGGGCGTCCAGCCCATACTCGATGAACCGCGCCCGCACCCCCTCGACCGCGTGCGGGGAGGTGAACACGATCCACTTGTAGCGGCCGTCCACCAGGCCACGGATGGCCTTCTCCATCTGCTGTTCGGTGCGCGGCGGCTCGATCGACATGGTCGGCACCTCGTGCGGCAGGGCCCCATAGGACGCCAGCCGGGCGCTGACCACACCGCCCTGGTCCTTGGCCACCGGCACCAGCACCCGCCAGTCGAATAGCGGTTTCGATTCGAACCAGTCCAGTTCGGAACGCCTGGCCAGGGGCTCCCCGGCCAGCAGGACCACCGGGCCCTTCGCCTCGACCGCCGACAGGTTCGCCCAGGTCGTCAACCTGCTCCGCTGGGAGCGGCTGGCCAGCCTCGTCACCACCAGCACCGGTTCGTCGCCCGGGCGGTCGCAGGCCCCGGCGATACCGGACAGCCGTTCGCCCGTGGTCCGCACCACCAGGGAAGCGCAGGCGGGCCAGGTGGGCGGGGGCCCAGCGCTGGCGTCCACGAACGCCCACGACGACGTCTTCACCCCCACGAAGGACGCCGCGGCGGTGAGCAGGCTCACCCCGGGAACGACGTGCACCCGGATCGCCGGGTCGAGCAGGGCGGCGCTCAGCGCGTCCAGGCTGCCGTCGAGGAAGAGATCCCCGGCGACGAGCCGCACCACGTCGCGGCCCTCGTGGGCGGCGTTCAGCAGCTGCTCGACCTCGTCCTCGGCCACGACGGCGATCTCGGGGTCGTGCGGCAGCGCCAGCTGATCCACCAGGCAGGACTGGGTGTCCTCGTCCACGACGACCAGGCTGGCCGCGCGCAGCGCCTTGGCACCGGCGAGGGTGAGCAGCTCGGGGTCGCAGGGTCCGGCACCGACGAAGGTGAGCGAACCTTCCGGCGGGCTGCCTACAGGGTCGATGTCGGGCGACGGTGGCGAACTCGCGCGTCCGTCAGTCATCTGGCCTCCCCCGATCGGCGCGACGCTAAAGCGTCTTTCTCAACTGATCCGCGTCCACGAACCAGTAGCTGACCACATCCCCGTCGATGACAATAACAGGTACGTGATCGGAGTAGCGTGCCGCTAGCTCAGGGTCGGTGTCAACGTCGCGGGCCTGCCACGGGACGCCAAGGCTCCCGCAGACCGACGACACCACCTCGCGCGCCTCATCACAGAGGTGACATCCGGCACGGGTGATGAACTCGACCCGAGCCAACCGCGCTACTTACCAGCGCGGCGACGCTGGATACGGGTCTTCTTCAGCAGCTTGCGGTGCTTCTTCTTCGCCATGCGCTTGCGGCGCTTCTTGATGACAGAACCCACGTTATGCCTCTCCAAAATAAGTGATGACCGCAAGCCCGCGGCCAAACACGGGATCTTAGCGCGGTTTGGCGGCCGAGGCCATTTCGGCGCCCCGGTCCCGGCAAGCCCGCATGGCGGCATTGAACGCGGCGCGCACCGCCCGTTCGTCCAATACCCCCAGTGCCGCCGCGGTTGTGCCAGCGGGTGAGGTCACCCGCTCGCGCAAGGCCGTGGCGGTCTCGCCGGATTCGGCCAGCATGGTGGCAGACCCGACGAAAGTCTGATTGACCAGGGCCGTCGCGTCCGCCCGGGTCAGGCCGAGGTGGACGCCAGCCTCGATCATCGCTTCCGCGATGTAGAACAGGTAGGCCGGACCCGAGCCGCTGATCGCGGTCAGCGCGTCCAGCTGGTCCTCGGTGACGACCACGGTCTTGCCGACCGCGCCCAGCAGACCGGCGACGGTGGCCACGTCGTCCTCGGACGCGCTCGTCCCGCCCACGATCCCGGACATGCCCTGGCCCACCAGGGCGGGGGTGTTCGGCATCACCCGGACGCACGCCACCCCGGGGCAGGCGGCCTCCAGCCTGGCCAGCGGGACGCCCGCGGCGATCGAGACCACGACGGAGTCCCGGGTCGGGCTGATCGCCGTGAGCGCGTCGATGATCTGGTGGGGTTTGACGGCCAGCACGATCACGGGCGCGGCGGCCGCGTCCGCCAGTTCGATGCGCCGGACCCCGTACCGGGCCGCGATGTCGGCGGCCCTGGCGTCGTTGACCTCGACGAAACCGGCCTCGCTGGGCTCCATCCCGGCCGCCAACCACCCGGCCAGCAGCGCCTCGCCCATCGCCCCGGCCCCGCACATCGCGACTCTCATCGGCGTCCTTCCCGGCTCAGACGAGCAGCTCGGCGACCTGGATGGCGTTCAGCGCGGCGCCCTTGCGCAGGTTGTCGTTGCTGATGAACATCACCAGCCCGCGCTTGCCCGCGACCGACTGGTCCTGGCGGATGCGGCCCACGAAGCTCGGGTCGGCGCCCGCGGCCCGCAGCGGCGTCGGGATGTCGTCGAGCTGCACGCCGGGGGCGGAGGCCAGGATCTCGCGCGCCTGGTCGGGGGTGATGTCGTCGCCGAACTCGGCGTGGATGCTCAGGGAGTGCCCCGTGAACACCGGCACCCGGACGCAGGTGCCCGACACCCGCAGGTCCGGCAGGTGCAGGATCTTGCGGGACTCGTTGCGCAGCTTCTGTTCCTCGTCGGTCTCGCCCGACCCGTCCTCCGCGAGGGCCCCGGCGAGCGGCAGCGCGTTGAAGGCGATGGGTTTCGCGTAGGGCGCGGTGTCGGCGACCTGGACGAGCGAACCGTCGTGGGTGAGCCGTTCGGGGTGCTCCAGGGTCAGCTGGGACGCCAGCGCAGCGACCCCGGCCAGCCCGGAGCCGGACACGGCCTGGAAGGTCGTGACCCGCAACGCGACCAGCCCCGCGGCGTCCGACAGGGGTTTGAGCACCGGCATCGCGGCCATGGTGGTGCAGTTCGGGTTCGCGATGATGCCGAGCTTCGGGGAGCGGGCGTCGCCGGGGTTGACCTCGCTGACGACCAGCGGCACGTCGGGGTGCATCCGCCAGGCCGAGGAGTTGTCGACCACGGTCGCGCCAGCCGCTGCCACCTTGGGGGCCAGCTCCAGCGATGTGGTCTTGCCCGCCGAGAACAGGGCGATGTCGAGACCGGCGAAGTCGGCCGTCGCGGCGTCCTCGACCGTGACCTCGGTCCCCTTCCAGGTCAGCGTGGTGCCTGCCGAGCGGGCCGAGGCGAAGAACCGTACCTCGTCGGCGGGGAAGCCCCGCTCGTCGAGCAGCCGCCGCATGACGCCGCCAACCTGACCTGTTGCCCCAAAGACACCTACGCGCATGGGCCGGATTCTACCCCGCCGCTTCGGCTACCCGGCGGGGCGTTCCACACTCTAGAGCCAGCTGACGTGCGGGGCGATCAGGGAGTATCCGACGAAGGCGAACAGGTCGAGCAGGAAGTGCGCCACGACCAGCGGCCCGACCCGCTTGAACCTCAGGTAGAGCAGGCCGAAGATCACCCCCATGATCGTGTTGCCGACGAACCCGCCGAAGCCCTGGTAGAGGTGGTAGGAGCCCCGCACCAGCGCGCTGACCAGCACGATCGTCCAGGTCCGGGCACCGGCCTGGGCCCACCGGGTGAACAGGTAGCCGAGCATCAGCACCTCTTCGAGGATGCCGTTCATGGCCGCCGCCCCGATCAGCACCGGGATCGTCCACCAGTTCTCGGCCAGGTTGGCTGGCTGGACGATGGTGTTGATGCCCAGCGCGCGGGCGCCGAGGTACAGCCCAATGCCGGGGATGCCGATACCGGCCAGGATCGCGAACCCCCACGCCCAGTCAAAGCCGGGACGCCTCAGGTCGAAACCCATCGCCGCGAATCCGCCGCCGGGTGGGGGCCGGAACACCGCCAGCAGGTAGAGCGCCAGCGCCACCGGGACCAGCGGGAAGATCAGCCCGGCCAGCTGGTAGGACAGGTCCAGCCACGGCCGGTCGGGCGTGACGGAGCTGTTCATCTGGGTGACCTGCTGGTTCAGGGGTACCTGCGGGCGGGTCAGTTTCTCGGCGATCGACAGCAGCGAGTACACCGCGGAACGGCCGAGGGACACACCGAGCACGATGACGGTCTCCCAGTAGAGCAGCCTGGCGACCCGCTCCCCCAGCTGACCGGCCGCCCCGGGGGTGGGGACGACGGCCGGTCCGGGGGCGCTCACCGCTGCCCCCGCCACAGGGCGCGCAGCCAGCGGACCGGGTGGGTGGCGAGGCGCCGGGCGACGTAGTCGTACCAGCCCGGGCCGAAGGGGACGTAGACGCGGCAGCGGCGTCCGGTGTCGACGAGGCGGCGCTGTTCGATCACCCGGACGCCGTAGAGCGTCTGGAACTCGTAGTCGGCGGCCGTGCGTCCCGAACGGACGACCAGTTCCTCCGCGATCGGCAGCAGCCTGCGGTCGTGCGTGGCGATCATGGCGTAGGCCGGGGAGTCCATGAGGGCGCGCAGGCACCGCACGTAGGCGAGGTCGGCCTGCTGGCCGCGGCGGTACATGCCCCCGGGCCCGCCGTAGGAGCCCGCGCACAGCCGCACCCGGGCACCCTCGAACGCGAGGCGGCGCAGGTCGTCGGGGGTGCGCTTCAGCCTCGCCTGCAGCGTGATCCCGACGCCGGGGTGGTCGCTGGCCAGTTCCCGGTACAGCTGGAGCGTCGCGTCCACCAGTTCCGCCGGGCCCATGTCCATGGTGACGGCCAGCCCCCGCGCCGCGGCGGCCCGCACCACCTCGCGCACCGGGCCGCGGGCGGCGGCCAGGCCGTCGCGCAGCCCGAGCAGCAGCGGGGTGAGCGCGATCTCGTTGGGCGGCTGGGCGTTGGAGACCGCCTCAAGGTACAGCCCGGTGTGGCGGCGGATCTGTTCCCGGCTCGGGGCGTCCGGCCCGACTGGGGCGAGCATGGCGTCGAGGCCGTGTTCGCGCAGCGTCGCGGCGGCGGCGAGTGCGGACGCCACCGTCTCACCGGCGACGTAGCGGGCAACCAGGTCGGTGGCGGCGCTGTTGGCGAGGAAGGCCGCCTTGACCTCGGGACGCTGCGACAGCCTCAGCACCAGGTCGCTCATCATCGCAGCGCCCTGCTTTCCGCTCCCCGCCGGAGCTGGGTGCGGATGGTCTGCAGGCACTGGGCGAGCATGGTTTCGCGTTCGCCGCGCGAACCGGCCTTGCGGGAGTTCACCTCCAACGCGATTTGACCGTCGAAACCGGTCCGGGCGAGCTCCTGGACGACGTCCCAGGCCTGCTGGTCGCCCTCGCCGGGGAACAGGTGCTCGTCCTTGAGGGAGCCCGACCCGTCGGTGAGGTGGACGTGGGCGAGCCGGTCCCCCCAGGCGTGGACGTAGTCGAGGGAGTGTTTCCTCGCGGTGGAGGCGTGGGACAGGTCGAGGGTGAGGTGGTCGTAGGGCACGTCGGTGGGGTCCCAGTCGGGTAGGTAGGCCTGGAAGTTCCCCGCCGGGGTGCGCCACGGGTACATGTTCTCGACGGCGAAGACGATGCCGGTGCTCTCGGTGAGCCGCCGGATTCCGTCGACGAAACCGCTGGCGTAGTCGCGCTGCCACCGGAACGGCGGGTGGACGACGACGGTGCTGGCGCCGAGTCGCGTGGCCGCCTCGGCCGACCTGTGCAGCTTCTCCCACGGGTCGGAACCCCACGTGTTCTGCGTGATGAGCAACACGGGGGCGTGCACGGCGCCGACGCGGACGCCGTGGTGGTCGGCCAGTTTCTCGACCGCGTCGATGTCCGCGGCGACCGGGTCGATACCGACCATGAGTTCGACCCCGTCGTAGCCGAGCGTGGCCGCCAACTCGAATCCGCTCACGGTCGACTCGGGGTATACCGACGCGGTGGACAGCAGCACCGGTGGCAGATCGGGGGTGGTCACTGGTCCAGCGTAACCGGGCGCGCGGGTAACCAGAAAAGGCGGCCGCTGGGCGTCGGGCGTCCTCGTCCCCGTTCGGCGCCGCCTGGGAAAGGAAGCCTGGGGGCTAACCTCACCCCGGTTTTCCGTTTGGGCTGTGGTGCCGACAGAATGTAGGTATGCACGTCGACCATTTGATCTTCGCGGCCGGACCAGACGGCCTGCGGGCCGACGCCGAAAAGTTGGCCGCAGCGTTGGGAGCTGACTTCAAGGACGGTGGCTTCCACCCACGCTTCGGTACGCGCAATCACATCATCCCCCTCGCCGAGGGGCGTTATATCGAGATCGTCGAGGTTCTCGATCACCCGGCCGCCGAGAAGGCGCCTTTCGGGCAGGCCGTCCGGGCCCGTTCGGAGGCGGGGGGCGGCTGGCTCGGCTGGGCCGCCGAGGTCCCCGACATCAGCGTTTACGAGCAGCGGCTGGGCCGTTCGGCGGTGCTCGGCTCGCGTCATTTCCCCGATGGGCGGCTGCTGGAATGGAAACAGCTGGGCGTGTGCGGCCTCATGGCCGATCCGCAGTTGCCGATGTTCCTGCAATGGCTCTCCGACCCGAGCGTCCGGCCGAGCGCATTGTCTGGGAGCGTGAAACTGGTCGCCATGGATATCAGCGGTTCCAAGGAGCGGGTCGCGGATTGGTTGGCGATTGACGCGACCGACGAATTGGACGGCGTCCAGTTGCGGTTCGCAGCACCCCACGGTCAGCCCGGCATTACCCGGGTGATCTTCGAGACCGCCGACGGCACCGTCGAGGTCTGAGCGGCAGCTGCCGCGTTCCCGTCCGGGCCTGCCCGGGCGGGGTCACTCCTTCCGGCGGTCGGCGATGCGCTGATACATCGCCTCGACGGCGTCCCTAAACCGCTTTTCGACCTCGCGGCGCTTGACCTTGAGCGTCGGCGTCAGCAGCCCGTTGTCCATGGTGAACTCGTCGGCGAGCACGTGGGTTTCGCGAACCTGTTCGTGGCTAGGCAGTTTGGCGGTCAGCTCGGCGACGCGGCGTTTGACCTCGCGAATGAAGTCCGGGTGTTCCAGCCACTCCGACAGCCCGCCCGGCCACTGCATCCTCGCGGCCAGTTCCTCCAGCGCCGGGAAGGAGGGGCGCACGAGCAGGGTCAGGCAGGGGCGGTTGTCGCCGAGCAGGACCGCGTGTTCGAACAGGGGGTCGGCGAGGACGAGACCCTCGATGGGTTGTGGGGCGACGTTCTTGCCGCCGGAGGTGATGATGATGTCCTTGATCCGGTCGGTGATGACCAGGTAGCCGTCGGTGTCGACGTAGCCCGCGTCACCGGTGTGCAGCCACCCATCCCGGATGGTCTGCGCGGTCGCCTCGGGGTTGTTCCAGTACCCGGCCATGACGTTCGGGCCCCGGTAGAGGATCTCCCCGTGTTCGCCGATGCGGACCTGCCCGCCGGGCATGATGCGTCCGGTGGTGCCGAACTTGAAGCCCCCGGGGGAGTTGAAGCTGACTAGCGGGGACGCCTCGGTCAGCCCGTATCCCTGGCAGATCAGCAGGCCCGCGGCCGAGAAGAACTCCTCGATCTCCTGGCGTAGCGGCGCCCCACCGCAGGCCAGGACTTTCTTCTGCCCGCCCATCGCGGCCCGGATGTTCTTGAACACCAGCGCCTCGGCCAGCGGCAGCTGGGCCCGCCAGAACGCCGACGGCGTCTTGCCCTTGCGGTAGGCGCGCTGGAGGCGTCCACCGACCCGGAAGGCCCAGGTGAAGATGGCCCGCTTCAGCGCCGAGGAGGCGACTTTGGCGTGGGCGGTCTTGAACACCATCTCGTAGAGCCGCGGCACGCTCACCATGAGCGTCGGCTGGGCCCAGACCATCTGGTCGGCGACCGTGCGGGCGTTCGCGACGTAGGTGTTCATGCAGCCGTTGCCGAGCACGAGGTAGGTCCAGGCCCGTTCGAAGGCGTGCGAGAGGGGAAGGAAACACAGCGAGTGGTCGTCGGGGGTGACCTCGAAGAGTTCCTGGACGCTGTCGACCTGCGACAGCATGCCCTGGTGGGTGAGCATGACCCCCTTGGGGTCGCCGGTGGTGCCCGAGGTGTAGATGAGGGTCAGCAGCTCGTCCCCGGAGGCCCCGGCGGTGCGGGCATCGACGTCGGCGTCGTCGTCGGTGCCGAACTCGCTCAGTGGCACGAACCTGTCCGGCATCCCCTCGTAGGGTTCGATGATGACGATCGACCCCAGGTCGGGCAGGTCGTCCGCGACCTCAAGGACGCGCTCGGCTTCGCTCTGGGCGCCGACGACGATCATCTTCGACCCGGAGTCGGACAGGATGTGGCGGATCTGTTCGGGGGAGCTCGTCGAGTACAGCGGCACCGAGACCGCCCGGGCCAGCACGCACCCGAAGTCGATCTCGCTCCATTCGGGGCAGTTGGCGGCGAACAGCGCCACCCGGTCGCCAGCCTCGATGCCCGCCGAAATCAGCCCGGACGCGACCCGCCTGGCCTTCGCGGCGAACTCGCTGAAGGTCTGCGTGCGCCAGCCGTCACCGACCCGGACTCGCGTCGCGATGCGGTCGGGGTGCTGTGCTGCGGCGGCGCCGAGGAACTCGGCGAGATGCTGATGGTTCACGGGGGCTCCTTGGCTGATTACCTACGCTTGCGTAGCTTAGCGTCGAACCCTAGCCGGGCACCATCTGCCGGGGCCGCGCGTCCGGGGGCATAGGCTGGGTGGTACCGGCGCCCACCGGGTGCGCGAGAAGGGTGCGTCCCATGATGAGGATGGATGGGATCGTGGAGCGGGCCAGGGAGTTCGGCGCGCAGGCCAGCCAGGCGGCCGAGGAGGCGGCCGCCACCGTGCGGGAGTTCACCGGCGACGCGGTCGACGCGGTGAAGTCCGCGGCGGCCGAGACCGCACACACGGTCAAGGAGTTCGCCGGTGACATCGTCTCCGGTGTCAAGGACTTCGTGGAAGGCACGAAGGCGGACCCCGGGGAGTAGCCCCTGCCCCGGGGCGGGTGGGTCAGCAGACCTTCTGCGTCCAGCCGAACGGGTCGTCGGCGCGTCCGTACTGGATGTCGAGCAGGTGGGCTCGCAGTTCGCGGGTCACCGCCCCGGGCTGGCCGTCGGCGACGGCGACCTCGCCCCGGTCTGGGCTGTTGAACCCGATGATCGGGGTGATGACCGCGGCCGTGCCGCAGCAGAAGACCTCGGTGATGGCCCCCGAGGCGAGCCCGTCGAAGAGTTCCGGAACGCCGAACTTGCGCTCGACCGGGGTCAGGCCGTGCAGGGGTGCGAGCTTGAGGATCGAGTCGCGGGTGACCCCCTCCAGGATGGAGCCGAGGGCCGGGGTTACGAGTTCGCCGTTGGCGAAGACGGCCATGAAGTTCATCGTCCCGGATTCCTCGATCCAGGTGTGCTCGGCCCCGTCGGTGTATAGCACCTGCTCGCAGCCGTGTTCGTGGGCCTCGTTGGCGGCGGCGAGGCTGGCGGCGTAGTTGCCACCGCATTTGGCGGCCCCGGTGCCACCGGCCGCGGCGCGGGTGAAGTTCGGGCTCACCCACAGCTTGACCGGGTCGGGGTAGTAGGGGCCCGCCGGGGTCGCGATGACCGCGTAGGTGTAGTTGTAGGCCTCGCGCACCCCGAGGAAGGGCTCGTCCGCGATCATGAACGGACGCAGGTAGAGGCTCTGCTCGCCGGTCCCCTCGGGCACCCAGGCCCGTTCCAGGCTGACTAGTTCGTGCAGCGAGGCGAGGAAGACGTCCTCGGGCAGTTCGGCCATCGCCAGCCTGCGGGCGGAGTTACGGAACCGGGCGGCGTTCCGCTCGGGACGGAACAGCCACACCGAGCCGTCTTCGCGGCGGTAGGCCTTGAGTCCCTCGAAGATCTCTTGGCCGTAGTGCAGCACGGACGCCGCCGGGTGCAGCCGGAAGCTGGCGGTGGGGGTCAGCTGCAGGTCGCCCCACCCGCGGTCGCGATCGAACCTGGCCACCGCCATGTGGTCGGTGTAGAACCTGCCGAATCCGGGGTCGGCGAGCGCGGCCGCACGGTCGGCGTCCGAGGTTGGGGTGGTGGTGCGGTTCAATGCGAAAAGACCCATGTCGGCAAGGGTAGTACCTCACGACGCACCGCCCGCACCCGTGTCACGACACGGATCGCACCGGCAGGCCCCGCCGCTTCCCCGGGCAGGCCACAACCTGCCCCAGACGTCAGAGAGCGAGAACAGCCGGGTTCGCCCTTTCGCTGCCATAAGCGGAACTCTTTCTAGCCGCGGGCTCGCGGCTAATTGTCATCAAGCCGGGAAGAGCTGCCTGTGGTGGATCGATAGCTGACTAGCCGAGACCCACCGAACCCCGAAATGGGTGCTCACCGCCGAGGAGTCCTAACTGTGCCCCCAAAATAGTCAGCACCGCACGCTACGATCCCCTAATCGACAGAAAGACAAAACGAGGGGGAGAGCATCGTGGAAATCGATTGGGTGAAGATCAACCGCACCGCACGGCAATACGAGAACGAAGCCAACATGCTGGCTCTCACCTCGTGCTCCACCACCGATATCACCCTCCTCGACTCCCTCCTACCCGACTGGGACAACAACGACCAGGAAGAACCCAATAACGGGGGCTGGTTCACCACCCCCCAAGGACCCCTCATCTTCCTCGAAGGCACACCCCACGACACCACCCCCTGGATCAACGAACTCGCCCACAACCTCACCCAAGCAGGCATCACCGGCACCCTCACCGGAGCCACCATCGCTACCCGCGGTCGCTGGGCCAAATCGATCGAAGATGACCTACCAGAAACCTGCCTCTCCCTCGGTTTCCAGTCCTGCCCTCTCAAGGCCCGATACATTTGTGAGTGGTCTACCACCGACCCCAGGCTGCCCCACCAGCTCATCACCCCCGGCCTCGACTGGCTCACCGAACACCACGCCGACCTCCTCCAAAGCACCGGCAGAGCCGACTTCTGGACTAACCCCACCACCGCCCACACCATCCTCGCCGAACGCATCAAGAATGCGCCCACGACTCTCACGAGGAGCTATCACCGCGACCGCAAAGAAGTCCGTTCCTTCTCCCTGCTCACACCGTGCGCGACTGAGCTCGGTGTCGTACGCGGTGATAATGACTGGCGTCAACGTCTCGACACCCTCCTAGAAGCGCTCCCCCGCTTCCCCCTCCATCAGCTCAGCATCGGCTTCATCAGCCACTACCCCTTCCGATGGCACCATGAGAGGAATCGGGTCTGGCGGGACCATCCCGAGCTCTGGCAGGACTACATCCCCGCACCTCTCGGCGTCCTCATCGTCACCGCCAAACACCTCGACAAAGCCAACAACCTCACCCGCTGGACCACCACCCAACTCACCCCCACCCACTACCTCCTCCAAACCACCAACCCCCAACCCTGGCTCGACGCCCCCACCCGAGACAGCATCACCCTCGACCACGAACTCCTCGCCCTCGCCCAACACGACCTCGGCGACATGATCCTCACCCCCACCACAGCCGAAAAACTCGGACTCGACCCATACCCCCTCTGAGCGGCCGGGCTCGCGCAGCGGTCTGCGGGGAAGCTTCCTTGGAGGCGGCGCGCTGAAAGAGAGCCTTGGATCTGGAAGGGCAGGACGACACCATCTTGGTGGTTCCCGGAAAGCTGGTGGAAGAAGGATCTCGGACCCTTGTCGGCGGGGACTCGCCGGTTGCGGATGGCCGTCCCGCGAAGAGCCAATCCCCAGCCGTGCAGCGTGCCGGGGGCCTAGGGCTTTCCGGCCGCCGGGACGTCCGGCACCGACTGGGTGCTGGATGTCTCACCGCCGCCCATCCCAGCGGCCGCTCAGCGTACTACCAGGTATCGGGGATCGCGGCGACGTCCTCAAGCCAGACCTTCGGCGAGGCATCCGAAGGGGCCTGCCAGGCGCCCCGCGGCGAGAGCGCCCCGCCCGCGACGACCCTGGGGCCATCCGGCAGGGCTGACCGCTTGAACTGCTGGGTGACGAAACGCCTGCAGAAGACGCCCAGCCACCGTTTGATGTCGGCGAGATCGTAGGCGTGCCGGTCGCCGCCGTCGATGCCGCGCGGCCACCGCCCACGCTTCGCGTCCGACCAGGCGTGATAGGCCAGGAAGGCGATCTTGCGGGGGCTGAAACCGTGCCTGAGCACCTGGAACAGGGTGAAATCCTGCAACTCGTAGGGGCCGATGCTGGCCTGGGTCGACTGGGGCACCTCGCCGGGCCGGGTCGGCACCAGTTCGGGGGTGATCTCGGTCGCGAGGATCGATTCGAGCACCGCGCTGACCCTCCCATCGAACAGGCCGGACGCAATCACCCACCGGATGAGGTGCTGCATCAGGGTCTTCGGCACCCCCGCATTGACCCCGTAGTGACTCATCTGGTCGCCCACCCCATAGGTGCACCAGCCGAGCGCCAGCTCGCTGAGGTCACCCGTGCCGAGCACGATCCCGCCCCTGTGGTTGGCGATGCGGAACAGGTAGTCGGTGCGCAGCCCCGCCTGGACGTTCTCGAAGGTCACGTCGTAGGCGTCCTGGCCCTCGCTCACCGGGTGACCGATGTCGCGCAGCATCTGCGCCGCCGCGGGGGTGATGTCGAGGGTCTCGAAGGAACACCCCAGCGCCGTGGCCAGCTCGGTCGCGTTGCCGCGGGTGTGGTCGCTCGTGGCGAACCCCGGCATGGTGTAGGCGAGGATGTCGCTGCGGGGACGCCCCAGCCGGTCCATGGTGTGCGCGGCCACCAGCAGCGCGTGCGTCGAATCCAGCCCCCCGGACACCCCGATGATGATCTTCGGCTGCCCGATGGCCCGCAGCCGCTGCTCCAGGGCCGCGACCTGGATGCTGTAGGCCTCGGAGCACTCCTGATCGAGCCGGGAGTCGTCGTCCGGGACGAACGGGAACCGGTCGAGGGGACGCCGAAGCCCCAAGTCTCCCGCGGGTGGGGCCAGCTCGAAACTAACCCTGCGCAGCTGATCGCCGGTTGCCGCCGCATTCTCACCAAAACCGCTCTGGCGGGACCGCTCCTGCCGCAACAGACCGAGGTCCACGTCGGCGATGGCCTCCCCTGGCCCAGCGGCGAACCGCGGCGACTCGGCCAGCAGCGTCCCGTTCTCGTAGATCATGGCCTGGCCATCCCACGCCAGGTCGGTCGTCGACTCCCCCGCACCGGAGGCGACCCACAGGTGGGCGGCCAGGCAGCGCGCGGACGCCGCCCGGCAGTGCAGGTGCCGCTCCTCGCCTCCGCCCACCACGCTCGGCGAGCCCGCCAGGTTGACCAGCACGCTCGCCCCGGCGAGAGCGGCCCGGGCGCTGGGCGGCACGGGCACCCGCAGGTCGTCGCCGACCTCGACATGGAAGCAGAACCCGGCCACGTCGGTCGCCTCGAACAGCAGCTGGCCAAACGGCGCCTCACCTCCCGCTACCACGATCTCACCCGCCGCACCGGCGCCCGGCGAGAACGACCGGGCCGCACCGCCCTCCCGGCGGGACGCCAGGTAGGCCTTCGGGACCACACCGAGCACCCGGCCCCGGTGCACCACGACCGCGCAGTTATACAGCCCGTTCCGCCAGCGCAGCGGCGCACCTACCACCAGCACCGGGGTGAGCGTCCGGCTGCCCTCGATCACCTGGGCCAGGGCGTCCTGCACCCGCCCCAGCACGACATCCTGGGCGACCAGGTCACCCAGCCCATAGCCACTCAGGCCGAGCTCCGGGAACACGGCCAACCCGACACCGTCTGCGCCCAGCTGCCTCGCCCGCGCCAGCACCTCGGCGGCGTTCGCGGCCGGGTCGGCCAGGTGGACGCGCGCCGTCACTGCGGCCACCCGGACGAAGCCGTGAGCGTACAGGTTGCGGAAATCCCTGGTCACTGTCACGCCGTTCAGTCTAGAAGCGCCCACCGTCAAAAACAGCGGCCACCATCGGCTGGCGCCGCGTCCCCTCAACCGGCGGCATCCCCGGGAAAGTTATCCACAGCAGGCCAGGATCGGGCCGAACCGTCCCCCTGGCCGGTTATTGTCCGACACATGCCCGAGCACGATACGACACGCCAGCCCCGGTTCGCCGCCGACGAGCCCGACTCGACGGCCCGCCCCAGCGGGGTGCAGTTACGTGCCCGCCGCAACCCCCGGCTTATCGCCCTCGGCGTGCTGACCGCCTGCCTCGGCGCCCTGGGGGTGGCCTACCTGTACTCCGCCACCACTAGTTCCCAGCAGGTGCTGGTGATGGCCTCCGAGGTAGCCCGCGGCACCGTGGTCCAGCCGGGCGACCTCACGGTCGTCACCATCGGGTCCGCGCAGGGCATCACGGTCACCGACGCCGGAGCCCTGGATTCCGTGGTCGGCCAGACCGCGCTGGTAGACCTACCCAAGGGGTCCCTGCTCACCCCCACGTCGGTCGGCAGCCCCACGCTGCCCGCGGGAACCGCCCGCGTGGGACTCAAACTCACGGTCGGGCGATTCCCCGTCGGGGACCTGCCCTCTGGCGCCAAAGTCACCCTCGTGCGCACTGGAGACGGCTCCGACAAGGCTTCCTACAGCGCCGAGACCCTGACCCCAGCCAAAGACCTCGGCGACGGGCAAACCTTCCTGGTGGACGTCCAGGTGGCCGAAGGGGACGCGCCAGCCGTGGCCCGGCTCGCCGCCGAGGAAGCTCTCGCGCTGGTCCGCAGGGCGGACGGCTGACATGGCCGTCATCGTCTGCACCAGCGCCACCGGCGCCCCCGGTGTCACCACGACGACGCTCGGCCTCGCCCTGGCCTGGCCCCGCGACGTGCTGCTCGCCGACTGCGACCGGGACCCGGCGCAGAGCGTCCAGGCGGGCTACCTCCGGGGTTTGTCGTTCACCGGACGCGGCCTCAACGCCGTCTCGCGGGCGCAGCGCGAGGGCCACCCCCTCGCCCAGCACGTGTGGCTCCAGGCCGTCCCCCTCAGCTCCGGCACCGCACCTGACCGCCGCTTCCTGCCGGGGTTCACCCACCCCGGCTCGGCCGGCCTGTTCGAGGGCGCCTGGACCGACCTCGGCCATGCCTTCGCTGAGCTGAGCGGCAGCGGGGTCGATGTCCTCGTGGACGCTGGACGCGCCGGGCGGGCCGGTCTGCCGCCGGGCCTCATCGGCTCGGCTGATGTCGTCTTGCTCCTAGTCAATTCGACCTTGCGGTCGCTGGCCGCGACCCGGCTCTACCTCTCCGGGATGGCCGAGCAGGTCGCCAGCCACACCGACCGGGGCACCTTCGCGCTCGGTGTCGTCGGCGACCAGCGTCCCTATTCGGCGGCCGAGATCAGCGCCCAGTTCGAACTGCCCGTGTGGCTGACCCTGGCCCACGACCCCGAATCGGCGTCGGTCTACCTGGACGGGCAGCCCGAACCCAAACGGTTCGCTGACGCGGCCCTGCCCCGCAGCCTCAGGGCGGGCGCGAGTTCGCTGCTTGACCAGGTAAATCAGCTGGCGGCCGAGCGCGCCGGGCTGCGGAGGACGAGTTGATCTCCCTCCGCCACCGCTCCACCCGCCACCCCGGGCCGCCGGGGACGCCCGTCATGGCCGCATTAGCCCTAGCCGCCCCGTGCGAAACCGCGGCTCCGGGTGGGGCCGCTGCGCCGCCGGGGGCGTGTCGCCGCGCTGCTGGTGCCCGCGGTGAGGACTCCAGCCACCTCCCCCAGGCTCTCTCACCGAAGTTATCCACAGGCCCCGCAGATCGCCTCAAAATGTCCCCCTCGCCAACTATCGTCCACCACATGGCAGACCACACCCCGATGGCTCAGGCCCCCCGAACCGCCTCCCGTCCGCCCCACGGCACCGGGTGCGGCGGCCCCGTGCTGGCGGGCCGCGAGCCCTGGGCGGGGTGCCCGCTGACGGCCTGCCACGCCGCGGAGAGGGGGTGGCTGTGATGGCCCGCGACGTCTCCTCGATGCCCCCGTCCCTCGGTTCCTTCTTCAGCTCCCTCGACACCCGCCACGCCGTCCCGGCCCCCGCCGCTGCCCCCGCGGCTCCCGGCCCGGTTCCGGTTCCGGTCCGGGCGGCCACCGATGTCGACTGGCCGACCGTGGTCGTGCTCCGCCGCAAGGCCGCCCAAGAGATCGCCGACAACGCCGAGCACTGGTTCGATGAGCACTCCACGCCGATGCCCGACGTCGACCGGCGGCTCATGGGCCGCTCCGTGATCCGGGCGGTGGTGCGCCGCCACGCCGAACACCTCACGGCCTCCGGCCAGGCCGTGTGGCCGCTCGAACTGGAGCACCGCTACGCCGCAGCTGTCGAGAACGCGACCTTCGGCTACGGCAGGCTCCAGCCGCTGTTCGAGATTCCCGACGCCGAGAACATTGAGATCCACGGCTGGGACAGCGTCGTCATCCAGTACGGCGACGGGCACCGCGTCGAGCACCCACCCATCGCCGATTCCGACGACGAACTCGTCGACGCGGTCCGATTCCTCGGGGAGTCCGCCTCGCCGCCGCGTCCCTTCGACGACGCCCACCCCACGATGACGCTGGCCCTCGGCGACAAGTTCCGCCTACACGCCATCGGCTTCGGGTTGAGCTACCGGCCCTCGATCATCATCCGCCAGCACATCCTCACCTCGGTGACGCTCGCCGACCTGGCCCGCCGCCAGATGCTGCCCACCCAGGTGGCCAAGCTGCTGCACGCCGCGGTGCTGGCCCGCAAGTCCATCGTCATCAGCGGCGACCAGGGGGCGGGAAAGACGACGCTGCTGCGCGCCCTCATTTCCGCGATCCCCGACACCGAACGGTTCGGGACGCTCGAAACCGACTACGAGCTGCTGACCCACCTGCAGCCCGGCCGCCGCAACATGCTTGCACTCCAGGCGCGGGTCGGGCTCGGCGAACGCCAGGATGGGCGGGCCCTCGGCGAATACAGCGTCGCCGACTTGATCCCCGAAGCCCTCCGGCAGAACCTCTCCCGGCTGGTCGTGGGTGAGGTCCGCGGCGCCGAAGCCGGGGCCATGTTCGAGGCGATGCAGGCGGGTGCTGGCACCCTGTCCACGACACACTCCCATTCGGCGACCTCGACGATCGACCGCCTAGCCTCCCGCGTCGCCCAGGGCGGGGTGCTGAGCGTCCCCGAGGCGATGCGCCAGATCGCACACAACATCCACCTGCTCGTGCACGTCCAGCTCGTCGACGACACGTGGCGCGGGGGCGTACGGCGGCGTTTCGTCTCCGAGGTGCGGCAGCTGACCGGCGCCATCGAGAGCGACCGCCCGGTCACTCACCTGGTGTACGCCGCCGAACGCGACGGGCGGGGATCCACCTTCCACCCGGACGCTTCGCTGCTCGCCGACCTCCGGCCCTTCCAATCCGCCTGGCAGGAGCCCTGATGGACGTCGTGGTCGCCGCCTGCTGTGGTCTGCTGCTGGTCACCGGCAGCTGGCTGATCGCGCTCGGCATAAGGCGTGACTCCCGGCCTCCGGCACCGTCGTCCCCGCCCCTGCGGGCGGTGCTGGCCCGCCGCTGGGAGGGCCTCGGGCGCACCCGCCAGATCTGGGTACTAGCCGCCCTCGGCGCTGGCCTGGGCACCTACCTCGTCACCGGATGGCCGATCTGGCTCCTCGTCGTCCCGGCGGCGGTCATCGGGCTGCCCGCGCTGCTCGGCGAGCCCCCCAACCACGAGGTCGAGCTGCTAGCCGCCCTGGACCGCTGGGTGCGGTCCCTGGCCAGCTCGCTGCCGACCGGCAAATCCATCCGGGACGCGATCCGGGCGACCCGGGCCCAGACCCCACTGTGCCTCCAGCGCCCGGTCGGCCTGCTGCTCGCCCGGCTGGACGACCGGTGGCCAGTGCGCGACGCCTTCTTCGCGATGGCCGACGAGCTGAACTCGGCTGACGCCGACGCGATCCTGGCCGCGCTGGCGCTGGCCTCGGAACGTGGCGGAGTCGGCGCGGTCGACACCCTCCGCGCCCTGTCCGACGATGTGCACGAACGGCTGCGAGCAATCCGCGAGATCGCCACCGAACGGGCCAAACCCCGCATCGTGGTGCGGCACGTGACGTTCATCTCCGCCACCTTGATCGTGGCGGCGCTGCTGTTCGGCGGAGACTTCTTCGCCCCCTACCGCACGCCGCTGGGCTCGGCGATCCTGCTCGCGCTGCTGCTGGCGTACGCAGGAACGCTGGCCATGCTGTACCGGATGAGCCAGATCAAGCCCCGCGCGCGGCAGATCGCGTGGCGGCCAGGGGGTGACCATGACTAGTCCGCTGCTGCTGGTCTCCGCGCTAGGTGCCGCGATCGGCGCTGGGATCTTCCTGGCCATCGTGGGGGCGCGCCGCGCGCCCGTACGGCTGTCGGACGCGCTGGCCGTCCTGGACGGGACCACCGAATCCCCAGACACCGGACCAGCCGCGCTGAGTTTCGGCTCCGGCGAACAGGTGGGGGTCTGGCTGTATCAGCGGCTCCGGCTGCCGCTCAGCGAATCCACCGCGCGGACGCTGGCGCTCCAGGGCCGCTCCATCGGCGACTTCTTCACCGAGAAGCTGATCTGGACCGTGCTCGGACTCGCCCTGCCGTCATTGTGGGCCCTGGCACACTTCGTCGTCTTGGGTCAGCTCAGCCCGACCCCCGCGGGGGTGGCTTTCGTCGGCGCCATCGTCGGCTATTTCGTCCCCGACCTGCGGTTGCGCCGGGCGACGCAGCAGGCGCGGGTCGGAGCCTCCGAGGCGCTGCTGATGTTCTTCGACCTGGTGACGCTGGAGCGCCTGGCCAACCGGTCGGTGACGCAGGCCCTCCAGTCGGCGGCTGGGGTATCCGACATCTCGGTCTTCCAACGGATTCGGCACGGCCTCGACCGGGCCCGGCTGGAGCAGGTCGCGCCCTGGCACGAGCTGAAACGGATCTCCGCCGACCTCAACCTGCCCGCGATCTCCGACATGGCCGACGTGCTCCGGCTCGACGAGCAGGGGGCCTCCCTCGCCGAGCCACTCCGGGCCCGCGTCCGGGAACTGCGCGACGCCCAGCTGGCCGAGACGAAACGGGCCGCCCAGGAATACACCGAACGCATGACCTTGTGGATGACCCTGCCCGTGTTGATCTTCGGCGCCATCGTCGTGACGCCGCCGATTCTGTCCATCCTTCAACGCTGAGATTACGGAGGAAACATGAACCGACTACTCGCCACCGCCATCGGCTGGTATGCCTGGCTCAAGAATCCGCAGCCCCACGACGAGCGGGGTCTGTCCCAATCCACCGAGAACGCGCTGCTGCTCGGCGGTGCCGCGACCATCGCCCTCGCCATCGTCGCCGCTATCAAGTTCTACGTAGAATCACGACTGCCCAAGTGAGGTAACCCATGTCGAGCATCCTTCGGGGCCTCGGCTCACTCATCGCGCTCCTCGCCGCCCTCGTCGGCGTGCCAGCGCTCCTCGTGACGATCGGGAGGCTGGGCGCGCTCGGCTCGGTGAACTGGTCGCGGGTCTTCACCACCCCCGACGATGGGAGCCTGCTGCTGGGGCTCGTCACCCTGGTCGCCTGGCTGGCCTGGGCAGTGGTGGCCCTGACCATCGTCTTGGAGATCGTCTCCATCGCCTCCCGGGGCGCGATCAGCCTCCGGCTCCCCGGAACCGGCTGGTTGCGCCCGGCCGTAGCCTCGCTCATCTTGTCCATCGGGGCGCTGGTCGTCGCCGCTCCGCACCTGTCCGCGCCGGGGGAGGACGCGAAACCCACCACTCTCACCGCCGACGCGGTCGCACCGGCCAGTTCACCCGAACACCAGGACGAGTCCCAGCCCCACGCGGCTCAACGCCACGCCGTGGTCGCCGGGGACGACCTGTGGAGCCTGTCCGAGCACTACCTCGGCGATGGGGCGTCCTGGCGGATCATCGCCGACGCGAACCCCTGGCTGAATCCCGCCGCCCGGCTAGAGCCCGGTTCGGTCCTGGTTATCCCGAGCCACCCGGAGGCTGCCACCACCCTGGCGGACAGCATCACCGCACAAACCGGCACCACCCCGCAGGCTGGGCCACAGGGCGACCAGCAGGCGCCCGCGCCGGAGGGGCCGTCCTCCCCGGTCGCCCCGGCGCCCGAACCGCGGCCGCCTGAGGCGGGCCACCCGACCCCCGATGCTGCGCGCCCGGACGCCGGGGTCAGCCGCGAGGTCGTCGTTGGCCGCGGCGACACCCTCTGGTCCATCGCCGAGGAGCACCTCGGGGACCCGTGGCGCTGGCGCGAGATCTACGAGCTGAACACCAGCCTGATCGAGGACCCGGACCAGATCGATATCGGCTGGCGGCTCCGGCTACCAGCGGCGTCCCCTGCCCCTGCGCCCGAGCCTCCTGCCCCGGAGCCCCCCGCCGCCGGGGAGGAGCCCGCCCCGGGCGACAGCGCACCGGAGGCCCCGACGGCCGACCGGCACGCCCCCGCTCCTGGGGACGAGGCCATCCAGCCCGGCCCGACCACGGACCCGGTTCCCACGGCAACCGGCCAGGCACCCACCTCAACCGGCCAGGTACCCGCCCCGGCCGAGGGGACCCCCGAGAGCAGCCGCACCGGTGCGGAGGTCCCCGGCGACGCCCAGGGCGGCGAACAGGCCCACCGGGATGTCAGCGGCGAACTCGCCGCCTTCGGTGGGGTGCTCGCCTTCGGTGTCTTGACCTTCCTGTCCCGGCAGCGGGTGCGCCAACTGCTCACCCGCTCCGTCGGCCGCCAAGTGCCGCAGGTCAGCCAAGAGGCCTGCCGACTGAGCCAGGCGCTGACGCATCGCGCCGAACCGCCCAGCGGCGACGACCCTGCCCCGGCGGCGGTCCTGCTGGGCTGGGAGGACGACCGCGCCGTCACCCTCGACCTGGAAGAGGTCGGCCTGCTGACGATCGCCGGTAACGCCGAACACCAGGCGGGAGCGCTGGCCGCGATCACCTCGAGCCTGCTGACCGCCCCCTGGTCCGGCGAGGTCGAACAGGTGCTGGTCGGGCGGCATCAGTGCTGGGTCGACCAGGTCAACGACCCCCGGGTGCGGGTCTCCACCGACCCGGCGGCCACCATCGACGAGATCGCCCGGCTGGTCACGGCCCGGCGCGACGCCCGGCTGTCCCAGCCGCTGGCAGAGCTGCGCCGCGACCCAAACCTCGGTGCGGCCTGGCGTCCCGTCGTCTTCGTCTTCGCCCAGCCGCTCACCGCGCAGCAGGCCACCCGGGTCCGCGACCTGACGGCGCCGGGGTGTGGGGTCTCGGCCGTCGTGGCCGACTGTGGGCTCGACTTCCCGCACACCGTCTGTTACGCCAACGGCCAGGCCAGGTTCGAAGGCCGCACCTTCACGGCCCAGCTCATCTCCTCCCCCGCCCGGCGGGGACTCATCGAGCTGTTCCGCACCGCGGCCTCAGAGGAGACCCAGCCAGCCCCCTGGTGGACCGACCCGGACCATCTTCCCCCCAATGTCACCCGGCTGCGCTGGCCAGACAGCGCAAATGAGGAGCGTTCTATGACCGCGCCGTCGCGCGACACAGCACACCCCGTGCTGCTCATGCTCGGCCCCGTCACCATCGAGGGTGCACGCGGGACGCCGCCGAGCCGGGCCCCGCGGCAATGCGCCGAGTACTGTGCCTGGCTGCTGACCCATCCAGGGCAGACCGCGACCACCATGACCTCCGACCTACAGGTCGCCGAGCCGACCCGCCGCTCCAATATGAGCAGGCTGCGCAACTGGCTAGGGGATTCACCCTCAGGGGAGCCCTACCTCCCGGACGCCTATTCCGGGCACATCGAGCTGCACCCAGGGGTCACCAGCGATTGGGAACAGTTCTGCCTGCTCACGGCAGGGGGCATCAACCGGACCCCCACCGCGGCGCTGCGCAAGGCGCTCTCCCTCGTCCGCGGCGCACCGCTGGCCGATGCCGCACCCTGGCAGTGGCAGTGGGCCGAGAATATGCGCACCGACATGGTCTCGGCGATCCGGGACGCCGGGGTGGTGCTGTCCGAACACGCGCTGGCGCTCGGGGACCTCGACCTGTCCCGGTGGGCCATCGAACGGGCCACGGCCGCCGTCCCGGAAGACGAGTTGCTGCTCGCCTGCCTGGCCAGGACCGAACACCGCGCGGGCAACCACGACGAGGTTCGCCGCATCGCGCTGCGGATCACCCGCAACGCCCGCCAGGCGGGCCTGGACCTGCACGACAGCACGGTCGAGACCCTGCAGCACGTGATGGAGGGACGCAGCCGGGTCCGCCAGGCCTGAGTGCCAGCCGCGGGCGCAGGAGGTGTCGCCGAGGCGGGGTGAGCGGCCCCGGTTGCTGCCCCAGCCGACCAGCCCACGGCCGGTGCCACGCCCGGGTAGCGCTATCCGCAACCTGAGAACCCGCTCCGCGGCACCAGGCGCGGCTTAGACTGCGCCGCAAGCAGGTCGCCGCAAGCA
>JAUMWV010000078.1 GCA_030529455.1 Propionibacteriaceae bacterium
AGAACATGCCAGCCAGGCAGTCGGCCTGGAGCTCGGTGCGGCGGCTGAGGAGGTTCTTCTCCCTAGTCGACGGTGCCCGGTTCTCCAGCACCAGGCTGGAGACCAGGATGCCGGACCGGGCCTGGATCGCGTGGCCGAACTCGTGAGCCAGGATGGTCTCGACCATGTACCGGTTCTTGCGCACCGAGCCGGGGACCGCGCGCAACACGTCCGAGGCCACGTAGACCTGCTGGTCGCCGCCGCAGTAGCTGGCGTTGGACATCCGGGTCTGACCGCACCGGCTGTTGACCGGAGAGGAATACACCGTGACCGACGGGCGCACCGGCACCCAGCCAGCCGCCTCCAGGGTGGGGCCCCAGACCTTCAGCAGGCAGCCCATCATCTGATCCAGGTGCGATTCCAGCGCGGCCCGGGAGAGCGACTGGGAGTTGACGTCGGCGACCTCGCAGCGGACCGGCGTGGCCACTTTCTGCCGGTAGAGCCGGTTCCGCTTGAGGAGAGCCTCGGCCTCGTCCAGGGTCTCCGGCTGGGGAAGCGCCGGGGGGTTCAAGTTCACCGGGGGGACGCGGTAGTCCTCATTGCGGTAGCCGACCGGACCGGGGGTGCTGGCGGGGCTCCCGCTGGGGGCCGGGGCCGGGCCTGGCTTGCGCTGGCCCAGCAGCGAACCGACGAGCAGGATCGCGACGACCAGAACGGCCCCGGCCAACACGGCCATGCCCAAACCCCCGCCCCGGCGGGGCGGGGCGGGCGGGCGTCCGTAGGGCGGAGGCCACGCCGCTGGCGGGCCGCCCCGGAACTGACCGGGGGCGCCAGGGGGGCTACCCCAGGGGGACTGCGGGGCCCTCGACGGCCGGGCTGGTCCCCATCCCGGCTGTTGGGGCCAGGGCTGCGGGCGAGGCGGCTGCCCCCACGGAATGTTCGATGTCACGGCGTCCACTTTAGAGGGTCACCGGGGGCGTCCGTTCTCCGTGCCGCCGCCCCGGTAAGGCTCCGGTCCCGGCGCCCGGGAGGGTCAGGACGTGCGTCCCCTTCACCCGGACGTGGGAAGAGATGTGACATAGTTGCCGGTGGAGCAGCAGAGACGAAGGGTGTGGAGCGATGCGCGGAATCCTTGCGCGAGTAGCGGCGATGGTGCTGATGGGAGCAGCCGTGGTGACCGCCTCGCCAATGGTGGCCCAGGCCGACGAGCCGATCGTGGACCGGCTGGAGGTCAAGGGTGAGGTGAACGCCGAGGGCGTCCTCACCGTCACGCAAACCTTCACCTTCGGCGATTCCGCTCCCGAGACGCTGAGCCAGCGACTGGCCGAACAGCGCGAAACCCTGGACAACTCCTACTACGCCTTCACCTTCGGTGACGTCTCGGCGCGTCTGGCTGGCGAGGCCGTCGAGGTCGGGGTCAGCAGCGCCGACGGGTTCACGGTCCTGTCGGTCCCGACTGCTGCGGCCGCTGGCAAGGACCTCTCGCTGACCTACTCGGTGCGCGGCGCGGTGATCGCCGACCCCCAGGGCGCGCCGCTGGTGAGCTGGCGGATGCTCCAGGGCCTGTCGGTGGCGGTGCGCAAGGTCGAAGGCGAGCTGAGCGCCCCAGCGGTGATGGTGTCCCTCGACTGCACCTCGGGTCCCCCGAACTCGGTCACGAAGTGTTCGGTGTATGCCGGAGGGACGCACGAATACCCCAATCCCTATTTCTCCGACGGCCCGCGCGGCGCGGGGGAGTCAGTCAACCTCGACGTCAGCTACGGGGCCGGGACGCTCCCGGTCAACCAGCAACTGGTGCAGCGCTGGTCTCTCGACCGGGCCTTCTCGGTGACGCCCGCCACGCTGCTCAGCTCCCTGGCGCTGCTCCTGCTCGGTGGCCTGGCGCTGTGGGCGCTGCACCGGAGCCAGGGCTTCGACCGCGCGGCCTCGGCCCCCACGCTGGTCGCCCAGTTCGCCCCGGTCGGGGAGGCCGCATCGGTGTTCCGGGTCGCCGAGGGGGCCAGCCCCGGTCTGATCGGGACCGTGGTCGACGAGCGGGTGGACCCGGTCGATGTCACCGCGACGCTGCTCGACCTCGCCGTCCGGGGTCACCTGCGAATCCACGAGATCGCGGGGTCGGCGCACCGGCCCCTGGACTGGGTGTTCGAACGGCTCGATTGCGCAGAAGAACTGCGTCCCTTCGAGCGGCTGCTCGTCGACGCGGTGGCCCCGGTGGACGGCAAACCGGTCGCGGTCTCGACGCTGCGTTCGGCCCTCGGCCCGGTGATCGGAGAGGTGCAGGACGAGCTGTACCGCGAAGTCGTGGAGCGGGGCTGGTTCGAACGCCGCCCGGACGCGACCCGCGGCCTGTGGGGCACGGCTGGGCGGGTGGCGCTCGCCGTGTCGCTGCTGGTGACGGTGGGTCTGGTGGCCTTCACGTCGTGGGCGCTGCTCGGCGTGGTGCTCGTCGGGCTGTCCCTCGGCCTGGTCGCGGTGGCCGAACGCATGCCCCGGCGCACGGGAGCCGGGTCGGCGCTGCTGGCTGGCCTGGGCGTCCTGGCCGGGGTGTTGCAGACCCAGCCGACCGACCAGATGCCCGAGGGGCAGGAGTATGCCGAGCTGTCGAAGGTGCTGCCCTACGCGGTGGTACTGGGTGGCAAGGAGCGGTGGCTGGACGCGCTGGTCCGGGCCGACGACGACCCGGGCGTCGCCGACCCCACCGACCTGCACTGGTATCACGCCAGCGGGGACTGGCACCTGTCTGACCTTCCGGGTGCGCTGCACGCATTCGTCACGACGGTCCAGGGCGAGCTGTTCAGCCGCTGAGCGGGCAGCCCCGAAATCCCCGCTTGGTATCACCTTGATATCAAGATGTCTGGGTGGGGTGGGCCCTGTCCCGTGGGGCGGACGTCCTGGCACACCAGGCGACACAGCCCGACCACAAGACCCGTCCTCCTGCCCGGGGCCGTCGCGGCGGCAGGGCCAAACATCAAACAGAGCGGTTGGCGCCCCCAGCGGGGACGCCAACCGCGTGAGAATCAGGCCGGGGCCCTAGGCCCCAGCGACCCGGGGTGGGCGAGCCGTCACACCTCGAAACCGGGGTAGAGCGGGAACCCGGCGAGGAGCTCACCGGCCTCGGCCCGCGTGCGCTCGGCGACCCCGTCGGCGATCACGTACTTCGCCTTGCCCGGCTGCCCGCTGGCGGTCGTCGCCGGGGTGGTGTTCTTCAGCACGGTCGTGATGAGCCCGGCGACCCGGTCGAACTCCGCCGCGCCCAGCCCGCGGGTGGTGAGGGCGGGCGTCCCCAGCCGGACCCCGGTCGTGTACCAGGCGCCGTTGGGGTCGTTCGGCACCGAGTTGCGGTTGGTGACGACACCGGAGTCGAGCAGCGCCGACTCGGCCTGGCGTCCGGTGAGCCCGAAGTCCCGCACGTCGACCAGCACGATGTGGTTGTCGGTGCCGCCGGTGACCAGCCGCACGCCCCGCTTGAGGAAGCCCTCGGCCAGGGCCTTGGCGTTGTCGGCGACCCGCTGGGCGTAGGAGCGGAACTCCGCGGTGCGGGCCTCGGCCAGCGCAACGGCCTTGGCCGCCATGACGTGGGACAGCGGTCCGCCCAGCACCATGGGGCAGCCCCGGTCGACGTCGGCGGCGAACTCCTTGGTGGCCAGCACCATGCCGCCCCGCGGCCCGCGCAGCGACTTGTGGGTCGTGGTCGTGACGATGTGGGCGTGGGGGACGGGGTCCTCGTCGCCGGTGAACACCTTGCCCGCCACCAGGCCCGCGAAGTGGGCCATGTCGACCATCAGCACCGCACCCACCTCGTCGGCGATCTCGCGCATCTTGGCGAAGTTCACCCGCCGCGGATAGGCCGAATACCCGGCCACGAGGATCAGCGGCCGGAACTGCCTGGCCTGGGCGCGCACCGCGTCGTAGTCCAGCAGCTGGGTTTCGGGATCGGTGCCATAGGAACTCTGCTCGAACATCTTGCCCGAGATATTGGGCCGGAAACCGTGCGTGAGGTGGCCGCCCGCGTCCAGGCTCATGCCCATGACCCGCTGGTTGCCGAACCGGTGACGCAGCTGCTCCCAGTCCCCGGCGCTCAGCTCGTTGATGTTCTTGACGCCGAACTCGCCGAGCGCGGGGGTCTCGACCCGGTTGGCCAGGATCGACCAGTAGGCGACCAGGTTGGCGTCGATCCCCGAGTGCGGCTGCACGTAGGCGTAGTCCGCGCCGAATAGCTCCCGGGCGTGCTCGGCGGCCACCGCCTCGACGGTGTCCACGTTCTGGCATCCGGCGTAGAACCGGTGCCCGACGGTGCCTTCGGCATACTTGTCGCTCAGCCAGGTGCCCATGGTCGCCAGCACCGGCAGGGAAGCGTAGTTCTCGGACGCGATGAGCTTCAGGGAGGCCCGCTGGTCGGCGAGTTCGGCGCGGGTGGCCTGGGCGATGCGCGGTTCGACGCGCTCAATGAGGCTCAGCAGGTGATGATAGGCGGCGCTGGTGGGCTCAGACACGGCAGTCTCCAAGGATCGACGGTGGGACAGACCCAATCTAGCGTGAACTGGGGATTCGTCCGTGGCTAGTCACACACAACAAGACGCT
>JAUMWV010000022.1 GCA_030529455.1 Propionibacteriaceae bacterium
GCGGTGGCCTACGGGTATGATCGGTCCTGTTCGGATCGATTCGCAGGATGGCAGTGTCTGAGAAACACGAGGGTCGCCCCCGGAAGGTGACCATCCGGGAGGTTGCTGCCGCGGCCGAGACCACGATCGGCACCGTGTCGCTGGCGTTGCGGGGCAGCAGCCGGATTTCGCGTGCCACCCGGGAGCGGGTGCAGCGCGCCGCCGACCAGCTGGGCTATCAGCCACACCTACCCGCCCGCCTGTTGCGCGAGCAGCGTCCCCGCCGGATTGGCCTGATCTGGAAAGTCGGCCAGGAGTTCCACGAGGTTCTGCTAGATCGTCTGCACCGGCTCGCCACCGCGCAGGACTGTGAGCTCGTCACCGCGGGCACGTCACCGGCATTTGGCCTGGGCGAGGCCTTCTCCTCGCTGCTGAGCCTGCGGTGCCAGGCGCTGATCCTGATCGACGCCCGGCCCACCCCCGCGATGCGGAAGGCCTATCCGGACCGGGGCGGCATCGTCCTGATCGGCCAGTCGCCCCCCACCGGGACGACCAGCGTAGTCACCAGCGCCAACGACACCGGCATGAGCGAGGCGCTCGCCCACCTGGCCGGGCTGGGGCACCGCTCCATCGCCTACCTGGAAGGGCCCCGCGGCCCCTCGGCCAGCGCCCGCCGGGACTCCTTCGAGCGGGCCATCGCCGCGACCGGCCTCCACGGCCTCGTGCTGCCGGGCGGCAACGACATCTCGGCTGGTTTCGAGTCCTTCAACCGCCACCGCGACATCCTGGCTCGCGATGCCGTCACGGCGGCCGTGTGCTACAACGACCAGTGCGCCGAAGGGCTCGTCATCGCCGCGCTGAAGGCCGGGCTGCGGCTGCCAGAGGACCTGTCGGTCATCGGGACCGACGATTCGACGCTGGCCCGCAGCTCCAGCCTGTCGCTGACCTCGATCAACAAGAACCCGGCCCGGCTCGCCGAGCTCGCGTTCCAGGCCGCCCTGGTCCGCCTCGACCCGCCCGGCGACGCCGGTGAACCGCCACCGGCGCGCCAGGTCGTCGACTCCTACCTCGTCGTCCGGAGCTCCACGGCGGAGCCCCGGCGGGGTCAGCGCAGCAGCGCCGAAACCAGCTCCTGATGGGTCCGGGGCGGCGCCACGAGGACCGACCCGGGCTCACCGATCCGCAGGGTGGTGGCGTCCAGCCGGGTGAACCGGACGCCGCATTCGGTGCAGATGAGGCGGGCAGCGGCGATGTCCCAGGGCGACACCCACAGGTGCACGAAAGCCCCGGCCCTACCGGCGGCCACCTCGACGCATTCCAGCGCCGCCGAGCCGTAGCGGCGGTGCCCCCTGGACTCGGCGATGGCGGCCGTGAGGCGGGGCAACGCCAGGATCTCCTTCAGGTCGGTCAGCACGATGCCGTCGGCGAGCCCCCGATCGGGGTCCACGCTGGCCAGCCGTTCGCCGTTGCAGTGCGCGCCGCGTCCGGCGATGGCGGTGTAGCACTCGTCGCGCACCACGTCCAGCACGACCGCCAGGACCGGCTCCTCGCCGTCGTACAGGGCAAGCGAGATCGCGTAGTCACGCCCCGTCTGGACGAAGTTCATCGTGCCGTCGATCGGGTCGAGGTACCAGCAGGGCCCGGTGGTGTCGTCGGGGTTGTCAAACTCCTCACCGACGACCGGCCAGCCGGTCTCGTCCCCGATCCGGGATCGGATGAGTGCCTCCACCTCACGGTCCACCTGGGTCACCAGGTCGTTGCGGGTGCCTTTGTGCTCCACCCTCAGCGCGTCCCGGCTGAGGGAGCCGATGAGCTCGGCCCCGGCCCTGACCCACCCGATGGCGCGGGTGAGCAGGTCATCCAGATCCCAGGAGTGGAAGCTCATGCTCACTCACCCCCGACCGCGGCCAGGGCGTGCGCCCGGTCGCGGCGCAGCAGCCGCTCCTCGGCGACCGCCGCGAAGCTGAGGAACACGATGCCGAGCGCAATCGCGACGTAGAACACGACGAAGGATGCTTCCCATCCGTGCAGGTTAACCCCGAAGACATCCAGGCCGCTCGACTTGGGGTCGGCGATTCGTGCGATGAAGACCTTGGCCAGCGAATCGCCGAAGACATAGCCGAAGGTGCCCGGCACCGCGTTGATGACGGTGGTCGCCTGCTTCGGCGCGAACCCGATGATCGAGATGCCGATCAACGTGACCGGGCCGAAGATGAACAATCCCTCGAAGAACAAAGCGATGTTGATCGCCCAGTAGCTGGTCGCGTAGTTGTAGACCAGGATCGGGGCGATGACGCCGATCATGCAGAACACGCCCACGAGGGCGCGGCGGCCACCCAGCCGGTCAGAGACGTAGCCCCACAGCATCGACCCGACGAACCCGCCCGCTTCCAGGAAGGCCAGCGTGGTGACGGCGGCCTCCTTCGAGAAAGACAGGTGCTGGGTGGTGTACAGCGGCGCCCAGTTGTCCACGCCGATGCGGACCATGTAGACGAACAGGTTGGCCAGGCACAGGAACCACACCGCCGGGTTCTTGAGGACGTACTTCACCAGGATCTGGTTCTTGGTGAGGCCGAGCGACTCCTCCTGGGTGACCGGCACGGGCTCGTCGAAGATCTCTTCGGGGCTGTTCCAGCCGATCTCCTTGGGGTCGTCCTTGCCGTAGAAGAAGCCCCAGATGGCGATCCCGATGGCGATCACCGCCGGGAAGATGAACATGCCAGCGACGTGCCCGCCGAAGAAGTAGTTCGCGCCGAACAGCGCCAGGACACCGGCGAGCCCGCCGCCGACGTTATGGCTGATATTCCACCAGCCGATGAAGCGGCCGCGGCGGGAGCGGGGCGTCCACCGGTTCATGGTCGAGTTCGAGCAGGGTCCGCCAGGGGACTGGAAGACGCCATTCAGCCCCCACAGCACCAGCAGGAAGCCGAGCATGCTGCCCCCGACCCAGAGGTACATGCCGATCAGGAAGGAGATCAGCGCCGAGCCGAAGGTCAGTGCGCACAGCATGCGCTTGGTGTTCTTCCCGTCGATGAAGTAGCCGAGGATCACCCGGGAGAGGCCGTAGGCGACCGAGAAGGCGACGCCAATGTTGCCCAGGTCGGTCGTGGTGAAACCGGTCTGGTCGACCAGCAGCGGCTGGGCGGCCTTGAAGTTGTAGCGCAACAGGTACATCGCGGCATAGGCGACGCAGAGCACCAGATAGGGCTTGAAGAACTGGCCCAGCCATCGTTTTCGCTGCTCGGTCAGACTCAGCGTGGTTGGTGCAGCCTCCTTGATATCGAATAATCCACGGCGCAGCATGGTCTCTCCTTCGGGACATCCGGCAGGCCACCGTTGGCCTCCGCCCGACGAGCATAGGTGCTAAAACGTTTTTACGCAAGAGGGTGGATTCCCCAACCTACGGGATGGTTGCCGCACCCCGGCCCAGCGTGCGGGGCCGACGGCAAAGCGGGGCGGCCCCTGAAGGGACCGCCCCGCTTTGTGGACTATCGGCTGTGGATCAGAAGTCCATGCCGCCCATGCCGCCCTCGGCGCCCGGCATCGCGGGGGCCTTCTCCGGCTTGTCGGCGATCACGGCCTCGGTGGTGAGGAACAGCGCCGCGATGGACGCCGCGTTCTGCAGCGCCGAGCGGGTGACCTTCGCCGGGTCGATGATCCTCGCCTCGACCATGTCGACGTACTCGCCGGTCGCAGCGTTCAGGCCCTGGCCAGCGGGCAGCGAGGCGACCTTCTCGGCCACGACCCCACCCTCGAAACCGGCGTTGATGGCGATCTGCTTCAGCGGAGCGGTGGCCGCGGTGAACACGATCTGCGCGCCCACGGCCTCGTCACCGTCGAGGCCCTCGACCTTCGCCGACTTGGCCGCCTGCAGCAGCGCCACGCCACCACCGGGGACGATGCCCTCCTCGACGGCGGCCTTCGCGTTGCGCACCGCGTCCTCGATGCGGTGCTTGCGCTCCTTCAGCTCGACCTCGGTGGCCGCACCGACCTTGATGACGGCGACGCCACCGGCCAGCTTCGCCAGGCGCTCCTGCAGCTTCTCGCGGTCGTAGTCGGAGTCGGAGTTCTCGATCTCGCGACGGATCTGGGTGACCCGGCCAGCGATCTGGTCGCTGTCCCCGGCGCCCTCGACGATCGTGCAGTCGTCCTTGGTGACGATGACGCGCTTGGCGCGGCCGAGCAGCTCCAGCGTCACGGTCTCCAGGCTGAGGCCGACCTCTTCGCTGACGACCTGGCCGCCGGTCAGGATCGCGATGTCGGCGAGCATGGCCTTGCGGCGGTCGCCGAAGCCCGGGGCCTTGACCGCGATGGACTTGAAGGTGCCGCGGATCTTGTTGACGATCAGGCCAGCCAGCGCCTCGCCCTCAATGTCCTCGGCGATCACCAGCAGCGGCTTGCCCGCCTGCATGACCTTCTCCAGCACCGGCAGGAGGTCCTTGAGCGAGCTGACCTTGGCGTTGACGACCAGCACGTAGGGGTCGTCCAGGACGGCCTCCATGCGCTCGGTGTCGGTGACGAAGTAGGGCGAGATGTAGCCCCGGTCGAAGCGCATGCCCTCGGTGAGTTCGAGGTCCAGGCCGAAGGTGTTGGACTCCTCGACGGTGATGACGCCTTCCTTGCCGACCTTGTCCATGGCCTCGGCGATGATGTCACCGACCGTGGTGTCGGCGGCCGAGATCGACGCGGTCGCCGCGATCTGCTCCTTGGTCTCGACGTCGATGGCGAGCTTCTCCAGCTCGCCCACGATCGCGGCCACGGCGGCCTCGATGCCCTTCTTCAGGCCCATCGGGTTGGCCCCGGCGGTGACGTTGCGCAGGCCCTCGCGCACCATCGACTGAGCGATGACCGTGGCGGTGGTGGTGCCGTCGCCGGCGACGTCGTCGGTCTTCTTGGCGACCTCCTTGACCAGCTCGGCGCCGATCTTCTCGAACGGATCCTCCAGCTCGATCTCCTTGGCGATCGAGACACCATCGTTGGTGATGGTGGGAGCACCCCACTTCTTCTCCAGGACGACGTTGCGTCCCTTGGGACCGAGCGTAACCTTCACCGCGTCGGCGAGGGTGTTCATGCCCCGCTCCAGCCCGCGGCGGGCTTCGGTGTTGAACTCAATCAGCTTAGCCATGTGAGTTAGCGAATCCTCTCAAAGTTGGGCGAACTGTCCCGGTGCCCGCGACGGACGGCCGATGGCGGCCTCACCAAAGAAGTTCGGGTAGCACTCTGCCCTGCGGAGTGCTAAGTCAATTATTAGCACTCACCCCAAGCGAGTGCAAAGGCCGGGCGCTGCGCCAAGGCCCGCCAGTGGGTCAGCGAGGCGAAAAACCCGCGGCGGCAGGGTTCCCGTGCGACGATGGGACGATGAAGCCCCGCCTCCTCATCCGGTCGCTGGCCAACCTGGCCAACCTGTCCACGCCCCTCGGGCTCGCCATCGGGCTGATCGGGCGCTGCGGCTTCCGCAGGGGGCCGGGCGGGTTGGTCATCGCGGAGAACTACCGGCTCCGGTTTCCCATCGCCGGGGCGTTCACGGTCGGCAACGTCGTCCTCGTCCCCGGCCGGACCCTGGCGGAGCTGGAAGCGTCCTCACCCGGGGTGACCGGGCACGAGGATGCCCACGCCTGGCAGTACGCCTACTGCCTGGGCCTGCCCTTCCTGCCCGCCTATGCGATCGCGATGGGCTGGTCCTGGCTGCGCACCGGCGACCGCGCGGCCGCCAACTTCTTCGAGAGGCAGGCGGGACTGGACAGCGGCGGCTACGCCCACCTCCCCACCCGCCCGGCCAAAGAGGCGCTGGCCGCGCTGTTTCGTCGCCGCTGAGCCGCCGCGTCCGGCCCCGGCGGCTCAGAAGGAGGCGACGGCCCGGGTAGGACGCCGATGCCCGGCGTGCGAGGAGGCCTCCACCAGCAGGGCCACTAGCTTCTCCCCGATCCGCCGGGGCAGCCTGGGCAGCACCCGGTCCACCAGCGGACACACGAGGCGGATCGTCCGCTCGGTGAGGACGAGGGAGGCGGCGACGACCAGCGCGGTCCAGACGCTGGTGACCCGGAGCGGGGGCCCCAACACCGGGCCGTGCTTGCGTTCGAAGATGGTGCGCGCGGCCCCGGAGTGGAGCGCGCGCAGGGCGCTGATCGTCGTGGTGACCGCCGCGGCGTGGTGGGCGACCTCCAGCCCCGGGTCCAGCACGATCTTGACCCCCGAGCGCATGAGCCGATAGCCGTAGTCGACGTCCTCCCAGCCGTAGCGCACGTAGTCAGGGTCGTAACCGCCAGCCTTCTCCCAGACCTGGCGGCTGATGGAAGCGTGCCCTCCCCAGCGCCGCCAGGCGCCCTCGGGGTCGGCATAGGCCTGGCGCCGGAAGCGTTCGTCGCGGGGGCGGCCGTACACCTCGGCGTAGGGGGTGTCGGCGTACACGTTGACGCACAGCCCGATCACACCGACCGGCTGACCGGCCCCGGCGTGGGCGTCGCGGTGCCGGGCGATGAAATCCGGCCCGGGCTCCAGGTCGTCGTCGCACCGCACCAGCACGTCCCCCCGGGCCGCGGCGAAACCGGCGTTGAGGGCGGCCACCCGGCCCCGGTTCTCGGGGAACATGATGCAGGAGATGTTGGGGTGCCCGAAGCCCTCGACGTAGGCGGCCGAATCGTCGGTCTCGCCGTCGATCACGATCAGCGCCTCGAACCCCTGGTCGCGCTGCGCGGCCAGGGCGGGCAGCAGCCGCTTGAGGCGGTCGATGCCGCGGTAGGAGGGGACGATGACGCTAACCAGACCGGTGGCCGCGGGGTTCATGGCAGGAACAGTCTGGTGAGCGGGTAGACCATGCCCTCAAGAATAATGACGCTAGGTAGCAGGCCCGGGCTCAGCCGTGCAGCCGCTTCGCGGACCTGGCCGCCTGCCGCTGGGCGCGCAACCGCCTGAGCCGCTTCACCAAGAGAGGGCTGTATTCCAGCGCCTCGGGGCGGTCGATGAGGGTGTTGAGCTGCTGGTAGTAGCGCGCCGTCGAACAGCCGAACCGCTGCACGATGCCCTGCTCCTTCGGCTCGGACGAGGTGAACCACGACTTCTCGAAGTCGAGCATCTGCTCTTCGAGTTCGGTCAGGCCGGACGCCTGGGCGTGATCTACCGCGTGCATGCCGCCAGTTTAGTCCCGAATCACACCGGTGTCATTCGTCACGGGTTTGAACCCGAGGCCCGCTGCCGGTTGGATAGGGCTATGCCGTCTTCGTCGCGCCCGATCCGGTGGGGCATCGTCTCCACGGGCGCCATGGCCACACGCTTCGCCGGGGAGCTTCGTCTGCTGCCCCAGGACGCCGAGCTGGCCGCGGTGGTCTCACGTTCGGCCGACACCGCCAGGGCTTTCGCCGAGACGCACCGGATACCGGCCGCCCACGATTCGGTCGAGGCCTTCGCCACCTCCGGGATCGATGTCGCCTACATCGCCTCACCCCACAGCGAACACGCCGCGGCGGCCGAGGCCTTGCTGCGCGCGGGAATCCCGGTGCTGTGCGAGAAGCCGCTGACCACCTCCGCCGCCGAGACCGCACGGCTGATCTCCCTCGCCGACCGGCTCGGGGTGTTCCTCATGGAGGCGGTGTGGACGAGATGCAACCCCCTGTTCCGCCTCGGCCTCGACCTCGCCCGCCGGGGCGAGATCGGCGATATCCGGCTGGTCCGGGCCGGATTCGGTTTCGTCGCCGACGAGTCCGCCCCCGGCCACGCCCGCCTGCTGCGTCCCGAGCTGGGCGGCGGCGCGGTCCTGGACGTGGGCTGTTACCCCGCCCACGTCATCGAGGCCTTCCTCGGTGCTACGTCCCGCGTCTTCGCGTGGGGTGAGATGCTCGGCCAGGGCATCGACGCGACGACCAGCGCGGTCTTCGACTACCCGGGAGGCGGGGGCCGTCCGGCCGCGCAGGGGTTTGCGTTCGCGTCCTTCCAGGCCGAGGACGAACGGTCGGTCGAGGTCGTCGGGTCGGCTGGGCGGCTGGTCTTCGACGATGTAGCCTGCCCGCTGGTGCTGCGGCACCACCAGACGGGCGCAGAGGTGACCCGCTACACCGCCTCGCCCACCGGGCGGGGATACTGTTACGAGATCGCGGAGGTGGCCCGCTGCCTCCGGCTCGGTGCCCGCCAATCGGATCTGTGTCAATGGAAAGCGACGCTCGCCGTCGCCGGGATGGTGGACGCGTGGCGAGCGGCGCTCGCCGATGCCAGCGTCCCCAAGCTGAGAGAGGAACAGGGATGCGCCTGATTACCGGAGCGGTCCAGAACTACCCATGGGGTTCGCGCAGCGCGCTGCCCCAGCTGTTACAGGCCAGCCCGACCGGCGAACCCTGGGCCGAGTACTGGCTCGGCGCGCACCCGCTTGGCCCCGCGTCCCTGGCGGACGGGTCAGAGCAGACGCTGGCCGACCTGGTGGAGTCCCGCCCAGAGGTGGTCGGCGCCGCATCAGTCGAGAGGTTCGGGCCGCAGCTGCCCTACCTGTTCAAGCTGCTGTCGGCCAACCAGCCGCTCAGTCTCCAGGCCCATCCCACCCGGGAGCAGGCCGCGATCGGGTTCGCCCGGGAGGAGGCCGCCGGAATCCCGCTGGAGGCACCCGAACGCACCTACAAGGACTCCTGGCCGAAGCCGGAACTGCTCGTGGCGCTCACCCCATTCGAGGCGCTCGCCGGGTTCCGCTGCCCGAGGCGTTCGGCCGAGCTGTTCGCCCAGCTGCCGGTCAAGTCCTCGCTGGACTCGATCATCAGCCCGCTGACCGAGCGTTCCGGCCCGGCTGCGCTCGCCGAGGTCTTCCTCGACGTGCTGAGCCTGGGAGCCGACCGGCGCCACCTCGTCGAAGAGATCGTGGCCGCCGCGGTCCCGCTGATGCCCAGCGAGGGCGAGCTCGGTGTCTTCGCCCGTACCGCGGTCGAACTGGACGAGCACTTCCCCGGCGACCCCAGCATCGTCGCCGCGTTGCTGCTCAACCGGGTTCATTTGCAGCCGGGGCAGGCGCTGTTCGCGTCCGCGGGCACCATGCACGCCTATCTGCGCGGCACCGCGGTGGAGGTCATGGCCAATTCCGACAACGTGCTCCGGGGCGGGCTCACCAAGAAGCACATCGACGTCGACGGGCTCATCACGGTCGTCAACTTCGCCGAGGAGGACATCCGCCCGATCACGCTGGAGGGATCGGACGGCCTCTACCGCTACCCGACCCCGGCTCCCGAGTTCGAGCTGTGGGTCGCCGAACCCACCAGCGCCGATCCCCTGACGCTGCCGCTCAGCGAGCGAGGCCGGATCTTGTTCGTCCACAAAGGCGAACACCAGGTCACCCGCGGCGAGCAGAGCCTTGGCGTGTCCCAGGGCCAGTCGGTGTTCCTGGAGGCCGGGGAGACCGTCTCGGTGCGCGGCAGCGGGCGGCTATTCCTGGTTGGCCCCGGCGTGTGAACAGACCGCGACGAGGAAACCCGATCCTGGGGTGAAGGGACGCAGGTCCCAGGTCTCCAGCGGCAGGTCGATCTTGAGTTCGGCTTCGGCGAGGTCTGAGAAGAACTCGTCGAAGTCGTAGCCTCGGCCCGCGCCGAACCCGATCACGGCACGCCCGCCGTTGGCCAGGTGGGCGGCGAACCCGCGCAACACATCCAGGCGGGTGCTCGGCGCCAGGAAACCCATGACGTTGCCCGCGCAGACGATCGCGTCGAAGCTGCGGCCAAGGTCCAGTTCGGCGAGGTCACCGACGACCCATTCGGGGCCCGGATGATCGGCCTCGGCCGCGGCGATGAGCGCCGGGTCGACGTCCACGCCGACCACCTGATGGCCCAGCTGGTGCAGCCGTCCCCCTACCCTGCCGGGGCCACACCCCGCGTCCAGGATGCGGGACCGCCGCGGCATCATCGCGTCGATCATCCGCGCCTCGCCGTCGAGGTCGTCGCCCCTGGCGGCCATCTGCCGAAACCTCTCGATATACCACTGGGAGTGACCCGGGTTGTTAGCGACGATCTGCATCCACTGGCTGGTCTCAGGACTCACCGCCCCATTGTGGCGCCTGGCGCCGATTTTCAAAAACCGGGGCGGCTTGCCAGAATGTTCGGTGCTGCCTCCATAGCTCAGCGGCCAGAGCATCCGCCTTGTAAGCGGAGGGTCGTGGGTTCGACTCCCACTGGGGGCTCCAGGCGAGGGCGGGGCAAAATGCCTAGTGAAACCCGTACCCGCGGGGTGGGCCGAACGCGGGATAGCACGCGAGGCTGCGAACCCGTGCGGTACCGGGTGCGGGCCTCCCCGCTGGGGCCACGACGGCGGATACCGCCCGGCGGCGACATTCCCAGGGAAAGAATGCCCAACGGCTCCCTTGCCACGGCGAGCCGCTTCACAGCCGGACAGCATCAAACCGGCCTAGAGATTCCCAGCGAATCCCCTTATCATGGCGTTGTGAAAAGAGCCGGAGAGGTTCCCCGATGCACCGGACGGAAGAACTCACCCCGCGCTGCCCGCATCAGGAGCCCACGATGACCATTGCCTATCCGACCTGGACGGTTGCCATCGGCCTCGCCTTAGTCTGGTTCTATTCCAGCCGACCCACCTGGCTTGTCGTCTTTCTCGTCAGCGTGCTCGCGGTCAGTCTCGTTTCCGACGTCACTCGGTCGAGCGATTCGGCCCGCTAGGCCCTACTCAGCCGGTCGCCGGGGACTCCGTCGGCGCACTGCGACCCCTGGCCGGGGCACAGCCGCTCAGCCGTTGATCTGAAGTTCAAGCCCCTCGGGGTCCGTGACCCGCAGGGAGCGGCCGAAGTCCTCGTCCCGGATCTCCCCCGGGTCGAAACCGGCGGCGCTCAGGCGGGCCTGGATCTCTTCGAGCGGTTCGGTGGCGGCGAGGCAGACCTCAACCCGGGACGTAGCGTGGTTCGCGCCGCACGCCGAATGGAGCGCCAGGATGCCCCCATCAGCGTCGAGCTCTTGCCAGCCCTCACCGCTGACCGCCTCGTTGAGGGCCAGGCCCAGGGCGGCGTAGAACGGCCGCACCCGATCCAGGTCGCTGGCGAACCGAATGGCCAGGATCTTCATCGTCGGTTACTCCTTCGCTGTCGTGCGGGCGGAACCCGCCCGGCGTCCAACCGCAGGGTATCTGCTCACCCGGCCCCAGCACCCCATCACCCATGCGTGGCGGCAAACCGAGGCACGTCGCTGCCGCTCCCCGAGCGATTACGAGCCCGACTGCGGCCTCGCGGTGGGCTTCCGGCGGCTGCCACGCACCAGAGAGAAGACCATCACGACCAGAATCCCGATCACGACCCAGCCAGCGATCCGGGCGTACTCGTTGAGCACCGCGACCGCAGGTTCGCCGAGCGACCACCCGAGCCAGAAGAAACCGAGCATCCAGACCAGGCCCGCCAGGTAGTCCAGGATCAAGAACTTGCGCAGCGACATGCCGGACGCCCCAGCCAGCACGAACACCACGGGCATCAGCGGCAGCGGCAGCGGCACATAGGCCAGGAAGATCCCTAGCCAGCCCAACTTTGCCGCCCAGCGTTCGGCCCTTTCGTAGTTGCGTCTGGCCCGCTCCGAGCGGCCAGCCCAGACCTCGATCATGCCGCGGCCCCACAGTTTGCCCGCCCACCAGTACACCCAGTCGAACTTGAGGCTGAGGATCGAGGCGACCAGCAGCACCCAGGGCCACCAGGTGATCTCTCCGATGCTGGCCCGGGCCGCCGTCGCCGCGATCGAGGCACGCCCGCTGGTGAGCATCGCGAGGATGTGCGGATGGTCGCCGATCAGCCAGGCCCGCATGGGCAGCAAGATCAGCGACACCACCCCGATGACACCGAACCACGTCATGCACGCCACGTCGGAGCGCGATGGCTTGTGCCGCCACGGCATCGCGGGGTCGTCCCACCAGTCCCTGGCGGTCTCCTCGGGCGAGGTCTCGGTTCGTTCGTTGGTCACACGCAGACTCTACGGGATCGCACCCAATTCACCCTCAGCACCAGACCTGGCGCACCCACTCCAGAGGTACCCCGAGGACCTCGGCGCAGTCCTCCGCCGAGGCCACCCCCAGGCGCAGCGCCCACACCGCGTCGGCCAGCTGAGCGGCCGCCTCCCGGCTGCTCAGCACGGCGTTGCCCAGTTCGCCGTGGTGATGGTGCACCAATTCGACGTACCAGTCGGTGTCCTGGCCCAGGTCGCAGCGCCACGCCCACGGCTGGTCGCCGAGCCGTTCCCGGACGAGGTGCCCGAGCTCCGCGACGCTCGGGGCGCTCAATACCCCCAGGCCGGTGGCCTCGGCCCGCCAGCCGTCGGCCACCTGCGACAGCCTCACCTGCCGGAACCCGGCCGCGGGACGCGGGGCCCGCCGGTGACGTTCAGGCACGGTCCCGGGCGTACTCGAACGCCTCGACGGCCCGCTGCAGGTCGGCCCGGGAATGACCGGCCGACATCTGGGTGCGAATCCGGGCCTTGTCCTTGGGCACTACCGGGTAGCTGAACGCCCGCACGTAGACCCCCCTGGAGGCGATGAGGTCGGCCATCCGGGCCGCCCGCACCGCGTCCCCGATCATTACCGGGACGATCGGGTGATCCGAGGCCGGGACCTCGAAACCGCGGGCGGCCAGCTCGGCGCGGAACCAGGCGGTGTTGTCGTTCAGCCTAGTCAGCAGCTCACCGGAGGTGGTCAGCAGGTCCAGCACCGCGATGGACGCGGCGGTGATCGCGGGAGCCAGCGAGTTGCTGAACAGGTAGGGCCGGGAGCGCTGCCGCAGCAGCTCAACGATCTCGGCCCGGCCGGAGGTGTAGCCGCCCGAGGCTCCGCCGAGGGCCTTGCCGAGGGTGCCGGTGACGATGTCCACCCGGTCTTGCACCCCGAACCGTTCCGGGGTACCGGCCCCGGTCGGGCCGACGAAACCGACGGCGTGGGAATCGTCCACCATGACCAGCGCGCCGTGTTTCTCGGCCAGGTCGCAGATGTCGTCCAGCGGGGCGACGTAGCCGTCCATGGAGAAGACCCCGTCGGTGGCGATCAGCCGGACCCGGGCGTCCTTGGCCGCGACGAGCTGGGCCTCCAGGTCGGCCATGTCGCGGTTGCGGTAGCGGTAGCGGGCGGCCTTGGACAGCCGCACCCCGTCGATGATCGAGGCGTGGTTGAGCTCGTCGGAGATGATGGCGTCCTGCTCCCCGCACAGCACCTCGAACAGCCCGCCGTTGGCGTCAAAGCACGACGAGTACAGGATCGTGTCGTCGGTGCCCAGGAACGCGGAGAGTTTGGCTTCGAGTTCCTTGTGCTGGGTCTGGGTGCCGCAGATGAACCGCACCGAGGCCATCCCAAAACCCCACCGGTCGAGCGCCGCCTTGGCCGCCTCGATCAGCACCGGGTGGTCGGCCAGGCCGAGGTAGTTGTTGGCGCACAGGTTGACGAGGTCCTCGCCGCCGACGTCGATGTGCGCCGACTGGGGGCTGGCGATAGCTGCCTCGGCCTTGTAGAGCCCCGCGTCGC
Organism: Propionibacteriaceae bacterium; assembly: GCA_030529455.1. Taxonomy (GTDB): domain Bacteria; phylum Actinomycetota; class Actinomycetes; order Propionibacteriales; family Propionibacteriaceae; genus JAUMWV01. Next base: position 13,435 of record JAUMWV010000022.1, read on the forward strand.
GGATGGCGGCGAGTTCAGCGGCGAGCAGGTCGCGGTTGGTGTACATCAGTGGCTCCAATCCAAGATGACCTTGCCGCCCTTCCCCGCGCGGGCGGTGGCGAAGGCCTGTTCGTAGTCGGTGTAGTGGAAGCGGTCGGTGATGACCCCGGAGATGTCGAGGCCCGATTCCAGCAGGACGCTCATCGCGTACCAGGTCTCGAAGATCTCCCGGCCGTAGACGCCCTGGATGGTCAGCATCCGGAAGACCACCTTCGCGAAATCCAGGGTGAGCGGGGCCGAGGGAATGCCGAGCATCGCGATATTCCCGCCGTGGCGCATGTTGTCGATCATCTCGGACAGGGCAGGCTGGGCCCCCGACATCTCCAGCCCGACGTCGAACCCCTCCCGGATGCCCAGCCCCGGCATGGCCTCGGCGATCCGCTGCTCGGCGACGTTGATCGTGGTGTCGACCCCGAGGCTCTTGGCGAGCGCCAGCCGTTCGTCCGACAGGTCGGTGATGACGACGTGCCGGGCCCCGGCGTGTTTGGCCACCAGCGCCGCCATGACGCCGATCGGCCCCGCACCCGACACCAGCACGTCCTCCCCCAGGCAGTCGAACTGCAAGGCGGTGTGTACGGCGTTGCCGAAGGGGTCGACGATCGCCGCGACCTCGGGATCGACCGGCGTGCGGTGCACCCACACGTTCGCGGCGGGCATCGCGATGTACTCGGCGAAGGCCCCATCCACCTGGACGCCGATGCCGTGCGTCGAGATGCACAGGTGGCGGTGCCCGGCGAGGCAGGAGCGGCAGCGGCCGCAGGTGAAGTGCCCCTCCGCCGAGACGAACATGCCCTCCTGCAGGTCAGGCACGGCGGAACCGACCTCGGCGATGTCGCCGCAGAACTCGTGGCCGACGATCAGCGGGGCGCGGATGGCGGCCTGGGCCCAGGCGTCCCACGAGTCGATGTGCAGGTCGGTGCCGCAGATCCCGGCCTTGCGCACCCGGATCAGCACGTCATTGGGGCCGATCGCCGGGACCGGCACGTCGATCAGGTCGAGCCCGGCACCCGGGGCAGTCTTGACGAGCGCTTTCACGCCCAACAGCCTAGCCGCGGGGCAGCTCCGGCACGGGGAACCGGTGAGAGTCAGGCAGACTAGGGGCGTGAGCGTCAGTGTGTTCGAGTTGTTCAAGATCGGCATCGGGCCGTCGAGTTCGCACACGGTGGGACCGATGAAGGCCGCCGCCGCGTTCGCCTCGGCCGTCGTGGCCGATCATCCCCAGGTCACCGGGGTGCGGGCCGAACTGTTCGGCTCCCTCGGCGCGACCGGCCACGGCCACGGTTCGGAGCAGGCCGTGCTGCTGGGACTGGAGGGGGCCGACCCCCGCACGGTCGACGTCGCCGCCGCTCCGGCGCGGGCCGAGGAGATCCGGACCACCGGACGCCTGCGCCTGGCGGGCACCCACGACATCTCGTTCGACGCCGACGACGACCTCATCCTGCACCGGCACCGCAGCCTGCCGGGGCACCCCAACGGGATGCTGTTCACCGCTTTCAGCGGCCGGGATGTGGTGGCCGAGCACACCTTCTATTCGATCGGCGGAGGGTTCATCCTGGAGGATGACGGCTCTGGCCAGCTGGAACTCAAGCCCGACCCGACCCCCGTGCCCTACCCCTTCCGCACCGGGGCCGACCTGTCCCGCGTGACCTCCGAGCACCGGCTGACGATCCCCGAGCTGATGTATGCCAACGAGTGCGCCCGGCGTCCCGAGGCGGAGGTGAGGGAGGGCCTGGCCGAGATCTGGCGGGTCATGCAGCAGTGCGTGCACGCCGGGTGCCACACCACCGGGGTGCTTCCCGGGGGGTTGCGGGTGCGGCGCCGCGCGGCCCGGCTGTACAAGGACCTGAGCCGCAGCACCCACACCGACCCGCTGACCGCGGTGGACTGGCTGACGCTGTGGGCGCTCGCGGTCAACGAGGAGAACGCCGCGGGGGGACGGGTGGTGACGGCGCCCACCAACGGGGCGGCCGGGATCATCCCCGCGACGCTGCACTACGTGATGAAGTTCGTCGAGGGGTGCGACGAGCAGACGGTCATCGACTTCCTGCTCACCGCTGCCGCGATCGGGGCGATCTTCCAGCAGACCGCCTCCATCTCCGGCGCTGAGGTGGGGTGCCAGGGCGAGGTGGGGACCGCCTGCGCCATGGCCTCGGCCGCGGTCTGCCAGGTGTTCGGGGGCAGTGTCGCGCAGGTCATCAATGCCGCCGAGATCGGGCTGGAGCACAACCTCGGGCTCACCTGCGACCCGGTGGGCGGGCTCGTCCAGATCCCCTGCATCGAACGCAACGCGGTCGCCTCAGTCAAGGCCGTCACCGCCGCCCGGCTGGCCCGGGCGGGCGACGGGCAGCAGATCGTCAGCCTCGACCAGGTCGTCAAGACCATGATGCAGACCGGCCACGACATGAAGGTCAAGTACAAGGAGACCGCCCGCGGCGGGCTGGCCGTCAACATCGTGGAGTGCTAGCCGCACCCGCGAAGCCCGGGGCGGGCCAGCGGCCCCAGCCGAGCCGCCCGCCCTAGAACAGCGGGTCGGTGAAGCGGCGACAGTACTCGGGGTCGATGGTGAGGATCTTGCGGCGCGCGGTCGCGATCCAGTCAGCCAGTTCGCGCTTCAGCGAGGTGAGGTTGATGCTCGGCCCGGCCAGCTTCTGCTCGGCGTCGAGGCCGCGCTCCTCCAGCACCCGGACCGTCAGTCCCTCCAGCTCGAACTCCGGCCCCACCCGGAACAGCACCCCCGGCGGGAAGGTCAGCTCCATCGCCTGGGGGGTCGCCGAGAGGGGAGTGATGTCTCGCGCTGAGAAGCCGGCGATGACCGCGAGTTCCGCCGACGCGAAACCAGCGGTGGCGACCTCAATCTCGGTGCTGGTCGCGGTGATGCCCCTCGTCTGAAGGTAATCGCCCTCGTTGCGTCCGGCCGGAACGGAGCCCCGGAAGCTGAGCGCCTGCACCGGGGGCAACTCCTCCAGGGCCTGCAAGAAGTTCTGCAGGCGCCACTGGGCGTCCGGCCCGCCGCTGGCGGCAAAGCCCTCACTCATCGCGCAATCCCTCCCTCGACTTGGCTGACAACAGTCCCTTGAACCGGGCACCACGGCAGGTTCGGCGCTCCGGTTCAGCCAGCACGGTTCCCGGCCCGGGGGTCTCACCCGCGAGCGGCCACGACGATACCGCCAGCCAGGTCTCGGTCGTGGCGAGCCCCGTCTGGGCGTCCAGGCCGCTCGCCCATTCGCCCCCATCCTCGCGCCGCACCGCCCACCGGCGGCCGCCAACGTCGAGCACCAATCCGAGCCCGCCCCGGGCCAGACGGCGCAGCCCCAACACGGCCCCGCGGCGGGGACCCTCGCCCCAGTCCACCACCACGGGGGCGCCGGGACGCAGGTCGAGCGGCCACGAGGCGGCACCCTTCAGCTCGGCGCGGCGCCGCGAGCGGTGGATGCGGGGTTTGGTCGCCGACAAGATCTCGTGGCGTCGCGCGCTCTCGGCGAAGAACTCGGCCCTTTCCTCCTCCGACAATGCCTCAATGCCCTGGGGATAGCGCTTTCTCCACCAGTCCGGGTCGGTGAGTTCGGCATAGGTGAAACCATCGGCGAACTGGATGAGTCCCGCCCGGGCGTCCCGCTCCCAACGCTCCAAGGCCTCCGCCTCCTGCCGGTCGAGTTCCCGTTCCTCCTCGGGGGTCAGGTAACCCCCTTCACCGGCATCCGAGCCCCGCCCGCGCCCATTCATGGCGAAACCTCTTTGAGAACAACGTGCAAGACCTTACCCGCGATACCGTCCACTTCTATGAGTTTCGGCTCCCCGACCACATCGAACAGTGTGGAGCCCCTGAACAGCACCTCCGACTCGCTGGCCTTCGCCGAGAGCCGCGCGATATCGACCCCGGATGTGCCCTGCACCTCCAGAAGCACGGGATTGGGTTTATTGGGGCTAATGAATCCCTCAGCGACCTCCCGCTGCGTCGAGGTGCTCATAAACGCCCGGTCGGAGAACCGCTCACCTTTTTCCAAAGCCTTGAACACATCATCGGGGACATTGGTGCCCCGCATGGTCGTGCCCGGCGTGCTGGGCAGGTCGGAGAAGACCTGGTTGACGTTCGAGATCCGCCACGCCGCCTCGGGTGTCGGTGCGTCGGCGCCGCGCAGCGCGCCATTGATGACGTCATAACCGGCATTGGTCGAATAGTCGAACCCACCGAACGCGCCCCGGCGGCTGAGCGTGGGCGCAGCGTCGTGGGTCTCCTCGACCCACTTCAACACGCGCGAGTCGGTGAGCGCGTCGATCCCCAGGTCCTGCGGCGGACGCGGGACCGCGTCCCAGTTCACCGGCGACTTGGGGCCCGTCGACGGCCCGTCGGCCAGGAACCTGTCGAGCTTGCGCACCTCGTCCGACAGCCCGGCCAGCCGACTGACGTCGCCAGCCTCGTCGAGGCGGCGGGCCGCGGTGAGGGAGTCGGCCACGTCGTCGGCGCGAGCCAGCCCGGCAGCCAGCTCGTCGGCGCTTCCCCCGAGCCGGGCCAGCATCGAACCGCCGCGGCTCGCCGCGGTCCCGGTGCCGGCCGTCGCGAGGCCGATGATGATGTCGGGCGCTAACCTTCCGAGCGCCCGCGCCGGGTCGTCGGCCCAGGTCTCCCAGTCGATGAGGGCCTTGCCCACCTCTTTCCCGAACGCCACCGGGTCGGTGACCAGCGCGTTCCACATCGCCTGGGCGGTCTCCAGCTTCAGTTGCTGTTTGGCCGCGAATTCCTCAGTGGTCAGGTCCCCCGTCAATACCCTGCCGATCTCGACGAATGGCCCCAACGTGAGCGAGTACCCCAGCTTGACCAGGTCGTACACGGCCTCCCCCGCGCCAACGAAGACTCCCCCGATGAAGGCCAGCCCGGTCTCGAGCCAGTTGCGGGACGCCGGGGCCCCCTCGCAACCCAGCCGCACCGCCGCCGCGGCGTCCTCAGCCGAGCGTTGCAGCGCCTGGCATTCCTCCTGGAACCGGGTCACCGCGCCCGCCCGGATCGGTTCCCCCGGGTCGACGAAAGGCACGATCGTCAGGGTGAAGGTGCCCGGGCCGTTGACCGCCTCCCACTCCGCCTTCTGTCGCTGCCCGGCCCGCACGTCCTCGTCGTAGGCCGCCTTGGCCTCGGTCGTCGCCTTCTCGCCCCTGGCATATTCCGAACGGCACCAGTCGGCGGTCCGCTGGGCCTGCGCGAGGGCCGAGGCGTAGGAGGCCAGCCCGTCGGCGGCGCGGCGGAACCCGCGGCCCGCGACCCGCCAGCGCTCGGGTTCCAGCTCGAACCGTTCCCGGAAGCGGTCGGCGGCCTTGCCCTTCCAACCCTCGGCGGTGATCCGCGAGACCGAGTCGGCGATGGTGTCGTACTGCGTGGCCCGCTGCCGCATCGTCGCGACCCGGCCCTCGACCGCGCCCGGGTCTCCTTTGATGGTGAACTCCGGCGCCCCCACCTGCTGCACGCTCACGGCTGCCCCCCGAGCAGCGGTTCACGGCTCAGCCCCGCGATGGTGGCTTTGACCCCCGTCAGTGCCTGGGCGGCCTGTTCGTCGTAGTCGAGATAGGTCATCGCGACCTTGCCGAGCCTTCCCGCGACCTCGGAGATGTCCTCGGTCATGTCGTTGATGCCGCGTTCCCAGCGGTCCTGGAACTCGTCGACCGCCTGCCACACCGTGTCGTTGGCGAGCGCGTCCTGGGTGGGGACGTAGTCGGACACGTCGTTGTCCTTCTTGAGTTGCACCACCTCGGCCGTGGTCTGGGCGGCCTTCACCAAGGCCTCCAGGTCTACCTCGAAGTCGTAGTCAGCCACCGGAGCCCTCCTAGTCCATGATCGCGACGTTGCGGATCTCGGCCTCGCGGCCCTTCTCCCTGACCCGGGCGATCGCCGATTCCAGCCCGGCCAGCGCCCCGGTGAGCTGGGTGAGACGGTCGTCGAAGGAGGCGACGAACTGCCGCTCCGCCTGGCGGGAACCCGACCCCTCGAGCCAATCGGCGGTGGTCCTGACGACCGACTCCAGCGTCCCGGTCACCGTGTCGTCGAGTGAAGTCCGCGCGGTGCGGATCGCGGCCTCCAGGTTCAGCAGGGCGTCCGAAACGAAAATCAGGGTGTTGCCGCTCACTGGCCACCGCCCAGCATCGCGGCGAACTTGTTGAACTTCGCCCCGACCTCGCGTTCGACGCTGGCCGTCGCCACATCCACCTGGACGAGGGAACGGGCGTAGGCATCCAGATCCGTCGGTAGCGTCGCTGCCGCCGCGAACCACCCCTCCGCCGCTTCGGCGATCGCCGCCGGGCCCCGCCCGCGCAGCCTGGGCAATTCCGCGTTGAAACCCGAAGCCAGGCCCCGCAGCGCGGCCTCCACCTCGGGTGCCCGGGCGGAAACGGACGCGGCCGCCTGGGCCTGCGCGCCGATCCGCATGCCCATCTCGTTGCCGGACATCACGCCTCCTCTACCTCTGCGCGCCCATGGCGCTCCGCCGAAGCCTCACCGCAGCATCGCTAACACTACCCGGATCGACTGGCGCACCTACGGTGTGAGAGAGTAGCCAGCGGAAGGTTCGCCTTCTTCCAACCACTACGGATCGTCGGGCACGTACCTGCCCGTGGAAAGGAAAGCGTGGCATGGCCACTGTAACTTTTAACGACACCACCCGTATCTACCCGGGTGCCGACCGCCCCGCGGTCGACAAGTTCAATCTTGAGATCGGTGACGGCGAGTTCGTCGTCCTGGTCGGCCCGTCCGGCTGCGGCAAGTCCACCACCCTGCGCATGCTCGCCGGCCTCGAAGAGGTCAACTCCGGCAGCATCCACATCGGCGACCGCGACGTCACCGACCTGCCGCCGAAGGATCGCGACATCGCGATGGTGTTCCAGAACTACGCGCTGTACCCGCACATGACCGTCGCCGACAACATGGGCTTCGCGCTCAAGATGCAGGGCGTGCCGAAGGCCGAACGCCAGGAGCGCGTGCTCAAGGCCGCCAAGCTGCTCGGCCTGGAGGACTTCCTCAACCGCAAGCCGAAGGCCCTCTCCGGTGGCCAGCGCCAGCGCGTCGCCATGGGCCGCGCCATCGTGCGTTCGCCTCAGGTCTTCCTCATGGACGAGCCGCTGTCGAACCTCGACGCCAAGCTGCGCGTCCAGACCCGCACGCAGATCGCCGCGCTGCAGACCAGCCTCGGCGTCACCACCGTCTACGTGACCCACGACCAGGTCGAGGCCATGACGATGGGCGACCGCGTGGCCGTCATGAGCGTGGGCCTGCTGCAGCAGGTCGCCTCCCCGCTGGAGCTGTACGATCGCCCGAAGAACCTCTTCGTCGCGGGCTTCATCGGCTCCCCCGCCATGAACCTCATGGAGGGCAAGGTCGTCGATGGCGGCGTCCAGATCGGTGACTACGTGGTTCCCGTCTCACGGGAGATCCTCGCCAAGGCCCCGAACGAGAAGACCCTCACCCTGGGCATCCGCCCCGAGGCCTTCTCGCTGTCGCAGAACGAGCAGGGCATCCCGGTGGAGGTCGCCGTCGTCGAGGAACTCGGCGCCGACTCCTACCTGTACGGCACCCTCGCCGGCCTGACCGACGAGCAGAAGCTGACCGCCCAGCAGATCGTCGCCCGCGTCCCGGCCCGGGTCTCGCCGCACCGCGGCACCTCGGTCCGCCTCGTCGCCGACGCGGCCAACGTGCACGTCTTCAGCAACGAGACCACCGAGCGCATCAGCTGAGCCTGACGCACAGTCGCTTCGAGGGGTCCGCTCCGGCGGGCCCCTCGTCGCATTCACCCGGACGCGGGGGCCCGCTCCCCGGCAGGCCAGGTGTATGCGTCCGGGATCGCCTATGCTGCCCGGTGTGACCGGAAGCACCCCAGCCATCACCGCCCTGCGCCGGGCCGGGGTGGAGTTCAGCGAACACCGCTACCGCTACGTCCCCCACGGGGGCTCGGCCGAGGCCGCCCGCCAGCTGGGCGTCGACGAGCACCTAGTCATCAAAACCCTCGTCCTGGTCGACGACGCGGGGCACGGCCACCTCGTCCTCATGCATGGGGACCGCCGCGTGTCGCTCAAACGGCTCGCCCGCCAGCTCGGGGTCAGATCCGTCGCCCCGGCTCCGCCGGAGGAGGCCCCGAGGTGGTCGGGCTACCAGATCGGCGGCACCTCCCCCTTCGGCACCCGCAAGACCATGCCGGTCTGGGTCGAGGCCACGATCCTCAGCCTCGGCCAGATCTACCTCAACGCCGGGCAGCGCGGCCGCCTCGTCCGCATCGCCCCAGGCGAGCTGGTGCGGGTGCTCGGGGCGAGGCCGGTGAGCGTGGCGACGCAGTAAACTTCGGGGCGTGCCCCGCTTCCTTTCAGCCAAACCGGACGCAGCCCTCATCACGCTGCCCTGGCACCTCCCCCTGGCACAGTGGCCAGCGGACCACCTGGTCGCGCTGCCGCGCGGCATCTCGCGGCACGTGGTGCGGTTCATCCAGGTGGGCGACGAGATCATGGCCGCCAAAGAGATCCTCGAAAGCGTCGCGCTCGGCGAATACCGGCTGCTCACCGAGCTGATGCGCCGCGACACCCCCTCGGTCGAACCGGTCGGTGTCGTCCTCGGCCGCCGGGACGCCGCTGGCGAACCCCTCGAACCGATCCTGCTCACCCGGCACCTGCCGTTCTCCCTGCCCTACCGCACGCTGTTCCACTCCGGGGTGCGCAGCGACACGGTCTCCCGGCTGCTGGACGCCATGGTCGTCCTCATCGCCCGGCTGCACCTCATCGGTTTCCTGTGGGGCGACATCTCGCTGTCCAACATCCTGTTCCGGCGCGACGCCGGGGCCTTCGCCGCCTACCTGGTAGACGCCGAAACCGGCGAGATGCACGAGCGCCTCACCGACGGCCAGCGCGCCCACGACATGCAGATCGCCCGGGTCAACCTGTTCGGTGAGTTCAGCGACCTGGAGGCGGGCGGGATGCTCGACCCGTCCCTCGACCCGCTGGCCCTCGTCGAGACCATTGAGGTGCGCTACGAGGAGCTGTGGCGCGAGCTGACCTCGGCCGAGGAGTTCCTGCATTCCGAGCTGCACCGCCTGGAGAGCAGGGTGCGCCGCCTCAACGCGCTCGGCTTCGACGTCGCCGAGTTCGACATCATGACCAGCCGCGAGGGCGACACCATCCGCATCCAGCCGAAGGTCGTGGACGCCGGGCACCACTCCCGGCGCCTGCTGCGGCTCACCGGCCTCGACACCGAGGAGAACCAGGCCAGGCGGCTGCTCAACGACCTGGACACCTACCGGGCGGCGACGGGCCAGCGCGACATCCCCGAGGCGGTGGTGGCCCACAAGTGGCTGACCGACGTGTTCGAGCCCGTGGTCGGGGTGATCCCGCCCGAGATGCGCGGCAAACGCGAGGCCGCCCAGTTCTTCCACGAGGTGTTGGACTACCGCTGGTACCAGGCCCAGCGCGAGCAGCGCGACGTCCCCATCGTCGAGGCAGCCCTCGGCTACGTCCGGGACGTGCTCGCCGACCTCCCGGACGAGGCCGCCTCGACCTTCGCCCCGCCGGAGGAACGCCAGCTCGTCAACCCCTACGACCCGTCCCAGGGATTCGTCGAAGACAGCGACGAAGAACCCCCCTACGACCCCTGGGAGGACGCCGCGAACGCCCCCGGTGTCCCCGAGCTGGGTTTCTTCGATATCAACGCGCTTCGCGCGAAGAATGCCAACCGCTCAACCAGCTAAGCGTTTTGGTCACAATCTCATAACTTACCTCGCCTTGGGGCGGTCCCGTGAGATATGAAAGTGCAAGTCCTGCTGTCAACGCACCATCATCCCGCCGTGTGGCGGGTCAATCCAAGGAGGATGCATGCGCGTTCGTTCTCGCTACGTCGGCTTTGCCGCCGTTGCCACCGCCGCGTTGCTTGCAACAGGTTGTACCGGTGGCTCCACCCCAGCCGAGCCAGCGAAGGGGGGCGGTACCGTCACGGTCCGCAGCTGCACCCCGGAACACGAGTTGATCGGTTCCAACACCACCGAGGTCTGCGGCGGCAACATCGTCGATGCCTTCACCGCGAAACTCATCCGCTACAACCCCGACACGGCCAAGCCCGAGATGGACATCGCCGAGTCGATCGAAAGCTCCGACAACGTCACCTTCACCGTCAAGCTGAAGAAGGGCTACAAGTTCCACGACGGCACCGAGGTCAAGGCCAAGAACTTCGTCGATGCCTGGAACTTCGCCGCCTACGGCCCCAGCGGGCAGTCGAACTCCTACTTCTTCGAGCCGGTCGCCGGGTACGCCGAGGTGCAGTGCCCCGATCCTAAGTGCGCGCAGAAGCCCGCCACCGACAAGATGAGCGGCCTGACGGTCGTGGACGACCACACCTTCACCATCAAGATGACCGAGCCGGTGTCGAACCTGCCGCTGCGCCTCGGCTATTCCGCCTTCGTCCCGCAGCCGGATTCCTTCTTCGCCGCCGATGACAAGAAGGCGTGGGCGAAGTCCCCGATCGGCGCTGGCCCGTTCAAGGTGACCTCGGTCTCCGACACCGGGACCCAGCTGGAGAAGTTCGCCGACTACTCCGGGGCCACCAAGCCCAACATCGACAAGGTCGTGTTCAAGGTCTACAACGACGGCAACGCCGCCTACACCGACGTGGTCGCCAACAACCTCGACCTCACCGACCTGATCCCCGCCGACCAGCTGGTGGGCGACGCCTACAAGGCGCAGCTGCCCGACCGGCACGGTGTGCGCGATACCGGCATCATCCATGTGAACACCTTCTCGCCGAAGGACGAGCAGCTCAAGGACGTCCGGATGCGCCAGGCCATCTCCATGGCCGTCGACAAGGCCCTCATCACCAAGCAGGTGTACAACGACACCCGCACCCCGGCCACCGGCTGGGTCTCCCCCGTCGCCGACGGCTACAAGGAGGGCGCGTGCGGCGACAACTGCGCCTTCAACCCGACCAAGGCCAAGGAGCTGTACGAGGCCGCTGGCGGCTACCAGGGTGTCTTCCAGCTGTCGGTCAACGGCGACGGTGGGCACAAGCTGTGGGCCGATGCGTTCTGCAGCCAGCTCAAGAACAACCTGAACATGGACTGCCAGGTCAACGTCACCCCTGACTTCAAGACCCTGCGCACCAAGATCAAGGCCCGCGAGCTCAAGGGCATGTACCGGGGCGGGTGGCAGATGGACTACCCGAACATCGAGAACTTCCTGACCCCGATCTACAGCAAGGGCGCCTCCAGCAACGACTCCGACTACGACAACCCGGCGTTCGACGCCAAGCTGGTCGAGGCCGCCAAGGCGACCGACGCCGCCAAGGCGAACGCCCTGTACCAGGAGGCCGAGGCACTGCTCAGCAAGGACATGCCGACCATGCCGCTGTGGACGGCCAAGACCCCGTTCGGCTACTCAAACAAGGTGACGAACGTCAAGATGACCCCGTTCAGCACCTTTGATCTGGTCAGCATCTCGGTGAAGTAACACCGCACCTTAGCCTCACGGCACGTATCTCGGCCCGTCGGCGCTATCCGGCGGGCCGAGATATTACACTGCCAAAAGTCTTGAAAGGGGTGGCATGACTAAGTACATCATCCGGCGTCTGCTGCAGATGATTCCGGTGCTGCTCGGCACGACCTTCCTCATCTTCATGATGGTGTTCGCGCTGCCCGGCGAGCCGTGGGAGGGACGCTGCGGCGAACGCCCGTGCTCCGACACCTACATCGCGGCGTTCAAGAAGGAATACAACCTGGACCAGCCCGTGCTGGTGCAATACCTGCTGTACCTGCAGAAGCTGCTCACCGGGAACCTCGGCACGAACTACTACGGCAATCCCGTGGCCCGCGAGCTGGCCATCCGCTACCCGGAGACGGTCAAGCTGGCCCTCATCGCGCTGGTGTTCATCATCGTCGTCGGCATCGGCGCTGGCGTCCTCGCCGGTATCCGCCGCGGCAAGTTCGTGGACTCCCTGGTGACGGTCTCCACCCTGGTCCTCATCTCCATCCCGGTCTTCGTGATCGGCAGCCTCGCGCAGATGATGTTCGGCCTCAACCTCGGCTGGTTTCCCGTGACGGCCCGCGAGGGCGACTGGACCAGCCTGATCTTGCCGGGCATGGTGCTCGGCTCCCTCTCGGTCGCCTACGTCGCCCGGCTCACCCGCACCAGCCTGATCGAGAACCTGCGCGCCGACTATGTGCGCACCGCGAAGGCCAAGGGCCTGTCGCAGTCGCGGGCAATCGGGATTCACACGCTGCGCAACTCCCTCATCCCGGTCGTCACCTACATCGGCGCAACCCTCGGCGCGCTGATGGGCGGCGCGATCGTGACCGAACGCATCTTCAACGTCAACGGGGTGGGGTTCTTCATCTACCGGTCCATCAACCAGCGTGACGGGGTCTCGGTCGTCGGCGCGGTCGTGGTGCTCGTGCTGATCTACCTCATCGTCAACCTCATCGTCGACATCCTGTACGGCGTCCTCGACCCAAGGATCAGCAATGACTGACAACCTGCCCCTGGAAGAGTCACAACTGGCGGCGGCCGTGACCGAACCGGCACCGGACGCCCCGGTGGCCGAGGAGAAGGCGACCAGCCTGTGGGGCGACGCCTGGCAGATCATGCGTTCCCGCCCGATGTTTTGGCTCTCGGCGGGGTTCATTGCCTTCTTCATCACGCTGGCGATCGCGCCCCAGCTGTTCACGAACCAGGACCCCTCAGCTCCCGGGTTCTGCAAGCTCGAACTCGCCCGCGAGACGCCGAACGCCAGCGCGCTGTTCGGCCGTGACCTCATCGGCTGCGACGTCTACACCCTGACGGTCTATGGCGCCCGCTCCTCAATCCTGGTCGGGGTCTTCGCCACCCTCGCGACGCTGCTGCTCGGCGTTCCGCTGGGCATCCTGGCGGGCTACCTCGGCGGCTGGGTCGACACCGTGCTGTCGCGCCTCGCCGACATGTTCTTCGCGATCCCCTTGCTGCTCGGCGGCATCATCATCATGTACTCGTTCAAGCTCGACCCGGGCGCGCCCTACCTGCTGGTGGTGGCGAAGGTCGTGCTGGCCATCGGCGTCCTCGGCTGGCCGAGCCTGTTCCGCCTCATGAGGTCCTCGGTGCTCCAGGTCAAACCCAACGAGTATGTCCAGGCGGCCCGGGCGCTCGGGGCGTCCCCGCTGCGGATCATCGCCCAGCACGTGCTGCCCAACGCGGTGGCGCCGGTCATCGTCGTCGCGACCATCGACCTCGGCGCCTACATCGCGGTCGAGGCGACACTGTCCTACCTGGGCATCGGGTTGCAGGCGCCCGCGATCTCCTGGGGCCTGGCGATCTCGGACGCCTCGGGTCTGGGCTACATCGCCGCGGCCCCGCACATGTTGCTGTTCCCCTCCCTGTTCCTCTCGCTCACGGTTCTCGCCTTCATCATGCTCGGCGGCGTGGTCCGCGATGCCCTCGACCCGAAACTGCGGTGACACGCATGGCTGCCTTGAAGACACTGACCGTCCCCGAGTCGAAGAAGATGCGCTCGAAGTATTCCCGCGACTGGACCCCGACCGAGGGCCGCCTGCTCGACATCGACGACCTGCACGTCGAGTTCCGCACCCGCCAGGGCGTCGCGAAGGCCATCAATGGGGTCTCCTTCAGCCTGGATCAGGGCGAGACCCTGGCGATCCTCGGCGAATCGGGGTCCGGCAAGTCGGTGACCGCCCAGGCGATCATGGGCATCATCGACACCCCGCCCGGCTACGTCACCGGCGGCCGGGTGCTGTATTGCGGCGACGACCTGCTGCCGCTGCCGGAGAAGGTGCGCCGCACCGTGCGGGGCTCCCACATCTCGATGATCTTCCAGGACGCGTTGAGCGCCCTCAACCCGGTGTTCCCGGTGGGTTGGCAGATCGCCGAGATGATGCGCAAGCACTGGGGCTGGAACAAGTCCGACGCGCTCGCCCGCACCGTCGAACTGATGGACCGGGTGCGGATCCCGGCGGCGAAGGAGCGGGTCAACGCCTACCCGCACCAGTTCTCCGGCGGCATGCGCCAGCGCATCATGATCGCCATGGCCATCGCGCTGGACCCCGTGGTGCTCATCGCCGACCACCGCACTGGACGTGACGGTGCAGGCCCAGATCATGGAACTGCTGAAGGAGTTGCAGTCCGAGTCGAACATGGGCCTGATCCTCATCACCCACGACCTCGGCGTCGTGGCCGAGGTCGCCGACCGCGTCGCGGTCATGTACACCGGGCGGATCGTCGAATCCGGCAGCATCCACGACGTCTTCGCCCGGCCCGCCCACGCCTACACCCGCGGCCTGCTGGACTCGATCCCGCGGCTCGACCAGAAGGGCAGCAAACTGTCGGCGATCGGCGGCCTACCCCCGAACCTGTTGCGCATCCCGCCGGGCTGCTCCTTCAACCCGCGCTGCCGGTTCCGCACCGCCGAATGTGCCACCGGGGACGCCCCGGAACTGATCGAGATCAGGCCCGGACGCCACAGTTCGTGCCTGCACGCCGAGGAGGTGCTGGCAGATGCCTGAGGTGATCCTGAGCGCGAGCGGCCTCACGAAGCACTACCCGATCAAGGCGGGGGTGATCCGCCGGACGGTCGGGCACGTCCGGGCCGTGGACGGGGTGGACTTCGACCTGCACAAGGGCGAGACCCTCGGCATCGTCGGCGAGTCCGGCTGCGGCAAGTCGACGCTGGGCCGGTTGCTGATGCGGCTGGAGGAACCCACCGCGGGGTCGTTGCTGTTCGACGGGGTCGATATGTACGCCACCTCCGGGGCCGCGATGCGCAGGCTGCGCCGCGACATCCAGATCGTGTTTCAGGACCCCTACACCTCGCTGAACCCCCGCAAGACCGTCGGCGACATCGTGGGCGAACCGTTCGAGATCCACCCCGATGTCGTGCCGAGGTCCGGTCGCCGCAGGCGGGTGCAGGAGCTGCTCGAACTCGTCGGCCTCAACCCCGAACACATCAGCCGCTACCCGCACCAGTTCTCCGGCGGCCAGCGGCAGCGCATCGGGATCGCCCGCGGGATCGCGCTGAACCCGAAGGTGCTGATCTGCGACGAGCCGGTCTCAGCCCTCGACGTGTCGGTGCAGGCCCAGGTGGTCAACCTGCTGGAGCAGTTGCAGGACGAGCTCGGGCTGTCCTATGTGTTCATCGCCCACGACCTGTCGGTGGTGCGCCACATCTCGGACCGGGTCGCCGTCATGTATCTCGGCAAGATCGTCGAGCTGGGCGACGAGCACCAGATCTACGAACAGCCGACCCACCCCTACACCCAGGCCCTGCTGTCGGCCGTGCCGATCCCGGACCCGCAGGCCCGCGGCACCCGGCAGCGGATCGTCCTCACCGGAGACGTGCCCTCCCCCGCGAACCCACCCTCGGGGTGCAGGTTCCGCACCCGGTGCTGGCGGGCCCAGGAGATCTGCGCCACCAGCGAACCCACGCTGGAGGCACGCCCCGACGGGGACGGCTCGCACCCGTCAGCCTGCCACTTCGCCGCGCCACTCACCGACGGCTGAGCGGCCCGCCGCCACTGGGCCGGACCCCAGCCCGATCGCCACGGCGTCGGCGGTGCTGGCCCGGTAGACTTCGCCGCGTGACTTTCAGGCTGTACGACACCGCGACCGCGTCCATCCGCACCTTCGAGCCGCTCGTGGCGGGCAAGGTGTCGATCTACCACTGCGGCCTGACCGTGCAGTCGGCGCCGCACGTCGGCCACATCCGCAAGGAGGTGGTCTTCGACGTCCTGCGCCGGTGGCTGACCCACGAGGGCTACGAGGTGTCGATCGTGGCGAACGTCACCGACATCGACGACAAGATCCTCGCCAAGTCGGCCGAGCGGGGCGTCCCCTGGTACGCGCACGCCTACGAGTTCGAGCGGGAGCTGCACGCCGCCTACGCCTCGCTGGGCTGCCTGCCGCCGACCTACGAGCCCCGCGCCACCGGGCACATCCCCGAGATGGTGGAGCTGATCTCGGCGCTGATCGAACGGGGGCACGCCTACGTCGCCCCCGACGCCTCCGGGGACGTCTACTTCGACGTGCAGTCGTGGCCCGAGTACGGGTCGCTGTCGCGCCAGCGGGTCGCCGACATGGAGTCGGCCGCCGACGCCGACCCGCGCGGCAAGCGGGACCCCCGCGACTTCGCGCTGTGGAAGGGCCACAAGGAGGGCGAGCCCGAGACCGCCTCCTGGCCCGCGCCGTGGGGACGCGGGCGCCCCGGCTGGCACATCGAATGTTCGGCGATGGCGGGCAAATACCTCGGCGCCGAGTTCGACATCCACGGCGGCGGCATCGACCTGCGTTTCCCGCACCACGAGAATGAACAGGCCCAGTCCAGGGCGGCCGGGCGCGGCTTCGCCAGGTACTGGATGCACAACGCCTGGGTCACCGCGGCGGGTGAGAAGATGAGCAAATCCCTCGGCAATGGGGCGCTGGTCAGCCAGGTCACCCGCCAGTACCCGGGCAGGGCCGTGCGGTTCTACCTGCTGGCCCCGCACTACCGGTCGGCCATCGAGTTCTCCGACACCTCGCTGGACGAGGCCACAGCGTCCCTGTCCCGGATCGATGCCTTCCTGGCCCGCCACGGCGAGGCGGGGTTCCAACCCAGCATCCCCGACGCATTCCGGGAGGCGATGAACAACGACCTGGGCACCCCCGGCGCCATCGCGGTGCTCTACACCCGGGTCAAGGAGGGCAACCAGGCCCTCGACGCCGGGGACGCCGCCGCGGCGCTGGGCGCCTACGCCGACGTCCGCTCCATGCTGACGGTGCTCGGCCTGGACCCCTCCGACGCGGCGTGGGCGTCCGAGGGCCCCGGTGAGCTGTCCGGCGTGGTCGATTCGCTGGTGGCGAGCGTGCTGGAGCAGCGGCAGGCGGCCAGGCAGCGCAAGGACTGGGCCAGCGCGGACGCGCTCCGGGACGCCCTGGCCCAGGCCGGGCTGAAGGTCGAAGACACCCCCAGCGGCCCCCGCTGGTCGCTCAAGACCGGCGCCTGAGCGCCGACGAGACGTTTGGAGGATCGTTCATGGCAGGCAATTCCTCCCGGCGCGGCGCCGGGCACAAGGGCAAGAGCAGGACGGCGGGTTCCGGCGGCCGGATTCGCCGCTCGCTGGAGGGCCGCGGCCCCACCCCCAAGGCCGAGGACCGCCCATACCACAAGGCCTACAAGGCCAAACAGGCCGCCCAGCGCAGGCAGGCGAGCAAACCGAAGCGTCCCACCGCGACCGGCGCCGACTGGGTGGTCGGCCGCAACCCCGTGTACGAGGCCTTCCTGGCCGGGCTGCCGGTCAAGGCGGCCTACGTCGCCGAGGGGGCCGACCGGGACGACCGGCTGCGCGACATCTTGAAGTTCGCGGCCGAGAACTCGATCCCGCTGCTGCAGACCACCCGCGGTGACCTGGATCGCCTCACCGGCGGCCTGGCCCACCAGGGGGTGGCGCTGCAGCTGCCCGCCTTCGACTACGCCGACCCCCTCGACCTCATCGACGAGGCGGCCGCCGACGAACGCGACCACGGCCTCATCGTGGCCCTGGACGGCATCACCGATCCGCGCAATCTCGGCGCGATCGTCCGCTCCGCGGCCGCCTTCGGCGCGACCGGGATCATCATCCCGTCCCGGCGCTCGGCGACCATGACCGCGGCGGCGTGGAAGACCTCCGCTGGGGCCGCGGCCCGGCTGCCGGTCGCCATGGCGACCAACCTCAACCGGGCACTGGAGCGCTGCGCCGAGGCGGGTTTCACCATCGTCGGGCTGGCGGGTGAGGCCACGCAGGACATCTCGGCGGTGCCCGGCCTGACCGGCCCGGTGGTGCTGGTGGTCGGCAGCGAGGGGGACGGGCTGGCCCGCCTCGTCCGGGAACACTGCGACCATCTGGCCGCCATCCCCATCGCCAGCACGGTCGAGTCCCTCAACGCCTCCGTCGCCGCGGCCATCGCCTTGTACGAGATCGGGCGGGTCCGCGGCTAGGCGGCCTAGCGGGGTTCCGTCGAGGGTGGGCTGTCGGCCGATACTCCTACACTTGCCCTCATGAATGCATCAGTTCAGCCAGAACCGGCGCTGCCGGTCCCCCGCGGGGTGCGGATCGCGGGCGCGTGGTCGTGGAACATCATCGTCATCGCCGCCGCGAGCGCGATCCTCATCTGGGGCCTGATTCAGATCCGGCTGGTCGTGATCCCGCTGCTGCTCGCGGCGCTGCTGAGCGCCTTGCTGCTGCCCGCGGTGGACGCGATGACGCGCCGCCGGGTGCCCCGCATGGTGGCCGTGGTGATCGTGATGCTGCTGTTGCTGTGCGCGGTCAGCGGGCTGCTTTGGATCGCGGTGGCACAGCTGCGGCAGGGCTATCCCGACCTGCAGGAGCGCGCCATCTTGTTCTGGGAGAGCGCCCGGGTCTGGCTGCTGGATTCCCCACTGAACCTCAGCCAGGAAGACCTCAACGCCATCGGCCAGGACGTGGTCGCCGCGATCCGGGCGGACGCCCAGAGCCTGCTGTCGTCCGCGCTGTCGGTGGGCACCACCGCCGGGCATGTGCTGGCCGGGC
>JAUMWV010000079.1 GCA_030529455.1 Propionibacteriaceae bacterium
CTGGACTCCCACCGGCTGCTGTGCGCGCACCGGGAGGGGCCCTACGGCGCGCACCGCTGGAACCGGGTGGTCTCGGACTGGCTGGCGCTGCGCCCCCACCAGCGGGGTGGGCTCTGGCAGGTCGGGCACCCGCTGCTGGTGACCCAGAACGCCACGCTGGGGGCGTCCCTCGACCAGGTCTGGAACGGCGACTCCGGGGTGATCGTGGCGACCGGGCAGGGGCCGCGCGCCGCGATCGCCCGCGCCGGTCAGCCGCTGCTGGTCCCCCCGGCCATGCTGGATGGCGTGGCGGAGCTGTACGCCATGACGATCCACAAGTCCCAGGGCAGCCAGTTCGACGACGTCTCGGTCATCCTGCCCCCGCTGGGGTCGCCGCTGCTGACCCGGGAGCTGGCCTACACCGCGCTGACCCGGGCCAAGTCCTCGGTCACGATCTACGGCTCCCCGGACGCGCTGGCGGAGGCGATCCGGACCCCCGCGCGGCGCGCGTCCGGTCTGGCGAGGTTCAGCCGCGGACCGCGGCGATCGCGCTGACGACCTTCGCCAGGTTGCGCGAGTTGAGTGCCGCGACGCAGATCCGGCCCGAGTCCAGGCCGTAGACCCCGTGATCGGTGCGCAGCGCGACCATCTGCTCTTTGCTGAGCCCGGAGTAGCTGAACATGCCCAGCTGGGCCGCGATGAAGCCCATGTCGGAGATCCCGGCCTCGCGCAGGCTGGCATCGAACTGGGTGCGCAACCCGTTGATCCGGTCCCTCATCTGGGTGAGTTCGGATTCCCACATCTCCCGCAGCTCCGGCGTGCCGATGACCTGGGCCACGACCGCCGCCCCGTGGGTCGGTGGGTTGGAGTAGGTGGTGCGGATGACGATCTTGATCCGGCTGAGCAGCCGTTTGGCCTCGTCCGCCGAGGCCGTGACGACAGACAGCGACCCCACCCGCACGCCGTAGAGGCTGAAGGTCTTCGAGAAGGAGTTGGACACCAGCATCGGGCATCCGGCCTCGGCGAACTTCGCGACGGCGGCGCCGTCGGCGGCGAGCCCGCGGCCGAAGCCCTGGTAGGCCATGTCGAGGAAGGCGACGAGCCCCCGCTCCACGACGACCTTGACGACCTCGTCCCACTGCTCGGGGCTCAGGTCGCAGCCGGTCGGGTTGTGGCAGCAGGCGTGCAGCACGACGATGGTGCCCGGCTCGGCCGCCCGGAGGTCGGCCAGCATCCCCTCGGCGTCGACGCCGTGGCTGTCGGCGTCGTAGTACCGGTAGGTGCCGACCTCAAAACCGGCGCGGCTGAACAGCGCCCGGTGGTTCTCCCAGCTCGGGTCCGAGATCAGCACCTTCGCGCCTGGGGTGGTCCAGGCCAGCAGGTCGGCCCCGATCTTGAGCGCCCCGGTTCCACCCAGGGCCTGCACCGTGACGACCCGGCCCTCGGCCACCGCCGCCGAACCGGCACCGAAGACCAGGCCGCGCACCGCCTGGTGGTAGGCGGGCAGGCCATCGATGGGCAGGTAGGACCAGGGTTTCTCGGCCATAGCGGCCTCGGCGGCGCGCACGCACCGCATCAGCGGCAGTTTGCCGTCCTCGTCCAGGTAGACGCCCACCCCGAGATTCACCTTGTCCGCGCGCGGGTCGGCGTTGAAGGCCTCCGTCAGGCCAAGGATCGGGTCGGCTGGGGCGAGGGGCACATCGGCGAATAGCGACATCGTTGACCTTTCTGAGCGAGTGCTGTCAGCCTACTGAGGTTGTGCCTGTCCGCGCACGCTGTCCACGCTCACCGCCGCGCTGAGCCAGGCCTGGATCATGCGGTGGGCGACCGAGACCGGATTCGGCAGCACGATCCGCCCCGCCGCGATCGCGTCGGCAGCCTCCTGGCGGCTGAAGAACCTGGCCCAGCTCAGTTCGACACCGTCGGCACGCACCCGATCGTTGTCGGCGGACGCGAAGAACGCCAGCATCAGCGACCGGGGGTAGGGCCAGGGCTGGGTCGCGAAGAACCGCAGCCCTCGCAGCCGCACCCCGGCCTCCTCGTAGATCTCGCGGTGGCAGGCCTGTTCGGCCGATTCCCCGGCCTCGACGAAGCCAGCCAGCACCGAGACCCGGCCGGGCGGCCAGGACGGCTGGTGGGCCAGCAGCAACCGGTCGCTATCGTCGAGCACCGCGACGATGACGGCCGGATCGGTCCTCGGGAAGGATTGGGCGCCGCAGGCCGGGCAGCGCCTGGACGCGCCGAGGCGTTCGGGCGCGGTCGGCGCCCCGCAGCCCTCGCAGTGCCGGGCCTGTCGGTGCCAGTGCGTGAGCGCCAGGCCGCGGGCCACCAGTTCCTGCTCGGTCTCGGTGAGGGACGCCTCCCGGCTCGGTACCGCGTCCGCCGCATCGGGCACGCTCTCGGCGAACCAGGGCTCGGCCCCGACGTGGCCGAGGTAGCTCGCCTGATCCGAGGCCCCGGACCCGAAGCGGATCAGGTCGGCGCCCGCCACCTGCACGGTCCGGCCCCGCCGCGGCGGAGCGGCGTCCTGCCAACCGTCGGGCCTGCGCGTCAGGCGGCTCGGCGAATCCCAGACTCCCATGCCCAGCAGGTTATCTCTCACCCAGGAACGCCACCAGCGCCTCCTCGCCGTCGAGCCCCTCGGCGCGCCTCACCTCGCCGCTCGGGACGTGATAGAACACCGCGTCGACGCTCTCGGGCGGCTGACCGGTGGCCCTGGCCCACGCCAGGCGGTAGTAGGCGAGCTGGCGCGGGTCGGCGTCGCGGTCCGAGGTCTTCCAGTCGACCACCTGGTCCCCTCCCGCGTCCCGGTAGACCGCATCGATCCGGCCCCGCACCACGTGGCGGCCGAGCCTCAGCACGAACGGCACCTCGACCGCGAACGGTGTCCGGTGGGCGTAGGGTCCCCGCTCGAAGGCCTCGACGAGGCGGCCGAGCGCCTCGTCCGACTCGATCTGGTGCTCCTCGTCGTCGAAGAACCCGGTCACCTCGTGGCGGCGCTGCACCCAGGCGTGGAACCGGCTGCCCAACTGGGCCCCGCGCGACGGCGGCCGCGGCATCGGGCGGACCTCCTGGGCGGCCCAGGCCTGCGGGTCCTCCCGCAGCCGGGTGAGGCTGGTGACCGACAGCGATTCCGGTACCTGCACCTCGACGACTCCCCGGTCCGATTCGCGCACCTGGGCGAGCAGCACCTCGAGGTCCTCGTCCCACGTGGCCACCAGGGACGCGGCCTGCGCCGACATCGGCTCGTCCGCGAAGGGCTGGAGCCGGGCCTGCGCTACCCATCCGGCCGCCCGGCGCCGCTCCGCGGCCAGCGCCTCGTCGAGCGGGTGCGGCCAGACCGCGACCGAATCCGCCGGATCGATCGGGTTGTGCTCCCCCGGCGGTGGGGCTTCGGCGAGGACGCCGCCCTGCCGGGCCGCGACCTCCCGCACCGCACGGAAGTAGCGGGAGGGCTGCCGGGGCCGCGCCGCGCCCGGGTCCCAGACGTGCCAGCTCGCGGCCAGGAAGGTCCTGGCCCGGGTCACGGCGACGTAGGCGAGCCGGTCCTCGGCCAGCTGCTGCTCCGCGCTCAGCTCCTGACCGTAGGCCTTGATCCCGGCGTCGCTGATGTCGCGCAGCTGGGGGATCGAACCGGCGTCCCCGCGCAGCGGGGCCGGGATGGCGGCCGCCTGGCGCAGGTGGTTGTCGCCGCTCCGGTCGCTGGGGAAGACCCGGTCTGCCAGGTTGGGCAGGTAGACCCGGTCCCATTCGAGGCCCTTGGCCTTGTGCACCGTCAACACCTTGACGGAGTTCTGTTCGCTGGGCGTGGCCTGTTCCAGGCCCTCGCCGTGGCTGAGCTCGGCCTCGAAATAGGCCAGCAGCCCCCCGAGCGTCGCGTCGGCGTCCAGCTCGACGTAGTCGGCGACGGCGTCCAGGAACCGCGACAGCTGGGCGGCCGCGTCGTGGCGGCGGCGGGCGGCGTGCACGGCGATCTCCACCTCTAGCCCCAGCGTCGCCACGACGCGGCGCACCACGTCCGGGACGGGATCGTGGGCGTGCCGCTGCAACGCGGTGAACTCGGCGGCGAAAGCCCCGATCCGCTGGCGTCCGGCCTCAGACAGCCTGGCCTCTCCCGGGTCGAGCAGCGCGTCGAACAGGCACAGCCGTTCGCTGGGGTCGGTCCCGGCGAGCAGCCAGTCCAGGCCGTCGGCGAGGCCGGGGTCCTCTGGTTTTGGGGT
>JAUMWV010000023.1:0-331 GCA_030529455.1 Propionibacteriaceae bacterium
GAAGGCGTCCATCAGCGCGAGCCCCTCGAAGGCGTCCTTGGCGTAACGCACCTCACCGGCGAACTGTTCGTTGAGGTCGTGCTCGACGAAGGCGCGGGTGAGCGCGGCGCCGCCGAGCAGCACCGGGTACCGGGTCCCCACCCCCTGGCGGTCCATCTCGGCCAGGTTGTCCTTCATCACCATGGTCGACTTCACCAGCAGCCCCGACATGCCGATCGCGTCGGCGTTGTGCGCCTCGGCCGCGTCGATGATCGCCTGGATCGGCTGCTTGATGCCGAGGTTGATGATCCGGTAGCCGTTGTTGCTGAGGATGATGTCGACCAGGTTCTTG
>JAUMWV010000023.1:341-14295 GCA_030529455.1 Propionibacteriaceae bacterium
CGCGGACGGTCGCCAGCACCAGCGTGCCCTTGCCCGAGGCATCCCCGGCCCGCTCCATGTGCGGCTCCAGGTAGGCGACGGCCGCCTTCATCACCTCGGCGGAGGCCAGCACGAAGGGCAGTTGCATCTTGCCCGCGCCGAACAGCTCCCCGACGGTCTTCATCCCGGCCAACAGGTCCTGATTGACGATCTCCAGCGCCGGTTTGGACGCCAGCGCCTCGTCCAGGTCGTCGGTGAGACCCTCGGCCTCGCCGTCCACGATGCGCCGCTGGAGCCGGGTCCACAGGTCCAGTTCGGCGAGTTCGTCGGCCCGCGAGCGGACCGAGGCGGCCTTGACCCCCTCGAAGAGCTCCAGGAAGCGGGCCAGCGGGTCGTAGCCGTCGCCGCGCCGGTCGTAGACCAGGTCGAGCGCGACCTGGCACTGTTCGGGGGGAATGCGATCAATCGGCACGATCTTGGCCGCGTGGACGATCGCCGAATCCAGGCCAGCGGCCACGCACTCGGACAGGAAGACGCTGTTGAGCACGATCCGGGCCGCCGGGTTCAGCCCGAAGGACACGTTCGAAACGCCCAAGGTGGTGCGCACCCCGGGGTAGCGGCGTTTCAGCTCCCGGATGGCCTCGATGGTCTCGATGGCGTCGCGGCGGGTCTCCTCCTGGCCGGTGGCGATGGGGAACGTGAGGCAGTCCACCAGGATGTCGCCGATGTCCATCTCCCACTGCCCGGTCAGCGCCTCAATGAGGCGGGAGGCCACCCGCAGCTTCCACTCGGCCGTGCGGGCCTGGCCCTCCTCGTCGATGGTGAGGGCCACGACCGCCGCCCCGTGCTCGGCCACCAACGGCATGATCTGGGCGAACCTGGATTCTGGGCCGTCGCCGTCTTCGAAGTTCACCGAGTTGATGATGCAGCGTCCGGCCAGGGTCTCCAGCCCCGCGGCGAGGACGCCCGGCTCGGTCGAATCCAGCACGATCGGCAGCGTGACGCTGGTCGCCAGCCGGGACGCCAGCTCCCGCATATCGGCGGCGCCGTCGCGTCCCACATAGTCGACGCACAGGTCGAGCAGGTGGGCTCCCTCGCGAGCCTGATCCTTGGCGATGCGCACGCATTCGTCGTAGTCATGGGCGAGCATCGCCTCGCGGAAGGCCTTGGACCCGTTCGCGTTGGTGCGCTCGCCGATGCTGAGGTAGCTCGCGTCCTGGGCGAACGGCACCTCAACGTAGAGCGAGGACGCTGCGTTGTCGCAGGAGGCGTCGCGGCGTGGCACCTCGCGTCCACCGATCCGTTCGGCGAGCAGCCGGATGTGTTCCGGGGTGGTGCCGCAGCAGCCTCCGGCGAAGGCCAGACCGAACTCGGCGGTGTAGGCCTCCAGCGCCCCGGCCAGGCCCTCGGGGCCGAGCGGGTAGCGGGCACCCTGGGCGGTGAGCTCCGGTAGGCCAGCGTTCGGCATGACCCCGACCGGCATCCGGGCGTGCCGCGACAGGTGACGCAGGTGTTCTGCCATCTCGGCTGGGCCGGTGGCGCAGTTGAGCCCGATCAGGTCGATGCCGAGCGGTTCCAGGGCCACCAGGGCGGCACCGATCTCGGTGCCCAACAGCATCGTGCCGGTGGTCTCCATGGTGATATTCACCAGGACTGGCAGGTCCATCCCGGCGTCCCTCGCGGCCCGCTTGGCGCCGATCACCGCGGCCTTGGTCTGCAGCAGGTCCTGGCAGGTCTCGATCTGCACCGCGTCGATCCCCCCACGGATCATCGCGGCGACCTGGGTGTGGTAGGCGTCCCGCAGCGCCGGGAACTTCACCCGGCCGAGGCTCGGTAGCTTGGTGCCGGGGCCGAGGGAGCCAAGCACGAAGCGGGGGCGTTCGCTGGTGGCGAACTCGTCCGCGGCGGCCCGGGCGAGCCGTGCACCCGCCTCGGCGATCTCGGCCAGGCGTCCGACAATGTCGTATTCCGCGAGCGCGGCGAGGTTGGCGCCGAAGGTGTTGGTTTCGATGCAGTCCGCCCCGGCGGCCAGGTAGGCCCGGTGCACCTGAGTCACCACGTCGGGGCGGGTGAGGTTGAGCATCTCGTTGCACCCCTCCAGCCCCTGGAAATCGTCGAGGGTGAGGTCGAGATCTTGCAGCATGGTGCCCATCGCTCCGTCCGCGACGAGGACGCGATGACCGAGAAGGCGGCGCAATGGGCTGATCACGCGAGCAAGGATAGGCGAAAGTGGCTCTCGGGTACGATGGCGTTCATGTCTTCACACCCGCTCGGATTCCGCTCGCCGGTCGTCGTCATGGCGTTCGGCGGCTGGAACGATGCCGGGGACGCCGCCAGCGGCGTGCTGCACCACCTGCGCGAGCATTACCCGACCGAGTTCATGTTCGACATTGATGCCGAGGACTATTTCGACTACCAGGCGACCCGGCCCATGGTCCGCTCTACCCCGGGTGGCCGGGTGCTGTCGTGGCCCCGGATCACCGTGACGAAGGTCGCGCTGCCCGACCGGGATCTGGTGGTGTTCGAGGGTCCGGAACCGAGCCTCTACTGGCGCCGGTTCACCGCCGAACTGGTGACCGAGCTCAAGCAGATCGGCCCCGAGACCATCGTGCTACTCGGCGCGATGCTGTCCGACACGCCCCACTCGCGGCCCCTACCGCTGACCGGCTGCGCCCACGACGAGGGCCTCGCGAAGCGGCTGGGCCTGCAGCCCAGCGGTTACGAGGGCCCCACCGGGATCGTGGGGGTGCTGGCCGACGCGTTCGAGCGGCTGGGGCTGCCCGTAGTCTCGCTGTGGACGGTCGTGCCGCACTATGTGGCGAACCCGCCGAGCCCGAAGGCCACCAAGGCGCTGCTCAACGCGCTGGAGAACGTGCTCGGGGCACCGCTCGATCTCGGGCGGCTGCCAGAGCAGATCACCGAGTGGGAGCAGAAGGTCAACGAGCTGGCCTCGGACGACACCGAGATCGCCGACTACATCGCCTCCCTGGAATCGCTGAGCGACAAGGTGGAACAGTCCGAGGGGACCGGTGAGGAGATCGCCGCGGCCTTCGAACGATACCTGCGCGGACGCGAGGACGGCTGACCCAGGGCCGGTACGGACTCAATCGTAGTAGCGCGGCAGCCGCATCCGGACCGTTGTGCCCCTGCCCTCGATGGACGACAGGTCGCAGGCACCGCCGAGGCGACGGAGCACCGCGGCGACCATCGGCAGGCCCAGCCCATTGCCCGGGATGTGACGGACGTCGCTCCCGCGGGCCAGCTCTCCCCACACGTGCTCGACGTCTGTCTGGGGGATGCCGCGTCCGGTGTCGGAGACCTCGACGACGACACCGTCGCGCTCCTCAATCCCCCTGATTTCCAGGGTCGCCCCTGGCGAAGAGTACTTCTTCGCGTTGGTGATGATGTTGTACAGGGCCAGGAACACCAGGTCCCGGTCGCCGCGCACCGGTGGCAGCGGGCGCGGGGCACGCGGGAACACCACGCTGACCTGCCGGTCCCGCACCATCGCCGCCTCGAGTGCCTCGTCCACGACCTCCTTGAGGTGGACTGGTTCGTTGGCGATCGGATACTCCTCGATCTCGGAGATCTTGCGCAGCTCGGCGACCAGGCTGCCGAGCCGCTCCACCTGCCCGGCCATGGCGGCGGCCAGACCCGGATCGGGCACCGACACGACGGCCATCCTGAGGGCGGTCACCGGGTTCTTCAGCTCGTGGTCCAGGCGGCTGATGAAGGTGCGGTGCGCCGTACGAGCCTCGGCCTGGGTCGCGGCTCGCGTTTCCTCCAGTGCGCGGAGGCGGCGGTGCCGAAGCCACACCGCGAGATACCAGCAGGCGGCGAAGATCCCTGCGGCACCCAGCGGCAGCCCCCACAGCGACAGGTCGATGCGGATCGAACGCTGCTCCCCGGTCAGCAGCATCGACAGAGCCATGGCCGCCGCGGCGACGCAGACCAGGAGCGGCAGCGCATGGGTTCTCACTCGGCCGCCACCCTCGGGTGGAACCGGTAGCCGACGCCTTGGACGGTATCGATGAGGTCCTCGACGCCCCGGCTGGCCAGAGCCTTGCGGATCTCTGCGATCCGATGGTCCACGGCACGGGTCGTGATGGCGAACTCGATCCCCCACACCTGGTTGAGCAGGTCGTCGCGGCTGTAGGCCTCGCCGTGGTTGACCATCAGGAACTCCAGCAAGGCCTGCGCTTTCGGCGTCAGCGCCAGCGGCTGGCCGTTCAGCGCCGTGGTCTTGGCCAGCCGGTCCACGCGCAGCCCGCCGCCGGTGAGCACCGGGGCGTGCACCAGGCTCTGCCCGCCGCGTCCGCGTCGCAGGACCGCCCTGATCCGGGCGATCAGTTCGGCCGGGTCGAAGGGTTTGTTGAGGTAGTCGTCGGCCCCCTTCTCGAGCGCGTCCGCGCGGGTGCGGGACTCCCCGACCCCGGTGAGCAGGATCACCGGGGTCCAGTCCCCCCGGCGGCGGAGCGTCGCGAGCACCTGGCGGCCGTCGGTCCGCGGCATCAAGACATCCAAGACGATGAGGTCCGGCGGGTGAGCGTCGATGGCGGCTAGCGCCTCGTGGCCGTCGGCGACGGTCGAGGCGGAGAACCCGGCCTGCCTCAGGATGCGGGCGAGGTGTTTGCGGATCATGTCGTCGTCATCGACGATGAGGATGCTGGTCATGACGCCAGGCCAGCCCTGGTACTGGGGGTGGCTCCCCGGCTCGTGTGCCGCTTCACGGTGCTCCTTTCCGATCGTCGCACCACTAGCATCGCGCCTGGCCGGGCCAGGAGCGCCAGCTCATCCCCGATCTGCGACAGCGATGGCCCCGCCGCCCCGAGCCCACGCTAGTGCTGGCAGGAGGAGATGGCCCTGTCTCGCAGCGCGTTGACCATGGCGTCCGCGTCGTCGGCCCGGTAGACCGCCGACCCAGCGACGAAGGTGTCGGCCCCGGCCTCGGCACACCTGCCGATGGTCTCCAGGGACACCCCGCCGTCGACCTGCAACCAGATCGGACGGGAACCGATGAGCTGGCGGGTGCGCCTGATCTTCGGCAGGACCAGGTCGAGGAACGGCTGCCCACCGAAGCCCGGCTCAACCGTCATGAGCAGCACCATGTCGAGTTCGTCCAACATGTCCGCATAGGGCTCAATGGGCGTCGCCGGTTTCAGGGCCATGGACGCGCGGGCACCGAGGCGGCGCAGTTCCCGGGCCAACCGGATCGGCGCCTGGGCCGCCTCGACGTGGAACGTCACCGACTCTGCTCCGGCCTCGGCGTACTGGGGCGCCCAACGGTCGGCGTCGGCGATCATCAGATGGATGTCGAGCATCTTGCTGGTCGCCGCCCGGATGCATTCGACGACCGGCAAGCCGATCGTCAGGTTCGGGACGAAATGGTTGTCCATCACGTCGATGTGCATGCCGTCGGCGCTCGGCACCCTGGCGATCTCGGAGGCGAGGTCGGCGAGGTTGGCGTTGAGGATGCTCGGGGTAATCCGCATAGTCACGTGCCTAGATTAGCGGTGTGGCCAGGCTCGGTTCACGGCCCGGCCGAGCGAGCATCGACCCGCAGCAGCGCCAGGTACATGGCGTCGGTGGAGTGGCGGTGCGGCCAGAGCTGGACGGCATCGCCAAGGCGGCAGTCGGGAACCTCGGGCAGGTAGTCCCCGGCGGGCAGCGGGTGCACCCCCGGAGTCGAGGCCAGCACCTCCTCCACCACGTCGGCGGTCTCGCGCCGGTGCGGGGAGCAGGTGACGTAGGCCACGACCCCGCCGGGCATCGCGGATTCGATCGCGGCCCGCAGCAGACCGGCCTGGAGCGGATGCAGCTGCTCGACATCGGCCGGGTCGCGCCGCCACCTGGACTCGGGCCGTCGCCGCAACGCGCCGAGGCCGGTGCACGGGACATCGGCGAGCACGCGGGCGAAGGAGCCGGGCCGCCACGCCGGGCGGGTGCCGTCCGCGGCGACGACCACCGGGGAAGAATCCTGCCCGGCCGGGTAGGACGCCAGGGCCTTGCTCACGAGCCCGGCGCGGTGGAGCTGGACCTCGTTCGCCAGCAGCCACTCGCCGCAGTCGCGGGCCAGCCCGGCCAGCAGGGCGGACTTGCCGCCCGGGCCCGCGCACAGGTCCAGCCACGGGCCGTCGGGTGCCTCCACCCGGCTCAACGCCCAGGCGACCAGCTGGCTGCCCTCGTCCTGGACCCCGGCCCGGCCCTCCCGCACCGCGGCGACGTCGGCGGGATTCCCGCTGGCTAGCGCGCCGAACGGCGACAGCCGGGTCGGTTCGCCGCCCAGTTCCGCGACCTCGGCCAGCCCCGGCCGCACCACGAGGCAAGGCTGGGGCGGGAGGTTGTTGGCCAGCAGCGCCTCCGTCGCCTCCTCGCCGAGCAGGTCGTGGTAGGCGTCGGCGATCCACTGGGGGTGATGCGTGAGGATTCCCAGCCTCTCGGCGGGATTCCCGGCGGCGAGCTGCTCGATCCAGGCCGACAGGGCATGGGTCCCAACCCGCCGGAGCACCGCGTTGACCAGGCCGGTGACGCGCTGCCCCACGGTGCTCCGGGCGAGGTCGACCGTGGCGGCCACCGCCGCGCGCTGGGGCATCCGCATGGCCAGCACCTGGTGTGCTCCGAGCCGCAACAGGTCGAGCACCGCAGGCTGCAGTGAGTTCAGGGGGCGGCCGGAGGCGGACTCGACGATCCGGTCGTAGGTGCCCTGCAACCGACAGGTCCCCGAGAATAGTTCGGTGGCGAAAGCGGCGTCGCGGGGGTTCAGCCGCCGCCGCGCCAGCAGCTGGCCGAGCACCAGGTTGGCGTATCCGCCCTCCCCGTTGACGATCCGCAGGGCGTCGAAGGCGAGCCGCCTGGCCGGGTCGGGGCTCATCCGAGCACCGACCCATCGGGGACGCCGCCGCGGGCCCAGTCAGCCGCGGGCATCGGCTTCTTCCCCACGGGCTGGACCTGGACCAGCTCCACCGCCCCGCCCACGGCGCCTGCCCACACCTGCCTCTTGGTGACCCGCAGCTGGCCGGGGGCCAGGCCGCCGACATCGGCCGGGCGGGTGGCCAGCACCTTGAGCCGCTGGCCCCGCCACAGCGTCCACGCCCCAGGGTCCGGGGAGTGACCGCGGACGTGGTTGTGCAGTGTGTGGGGGTCGAGCCGCCAGTCGATGCGCGCGCCCTCGGTGGTCAGCTTCGGCGCCAGGGTCACACCCTGGGACGGTTGCGGCGTCGGGGCGGTGCCGGACGCGATGAGATCCAGGGTCTCGACCAGCAGGCTGGCGCCGGAGACCGACAGTGCGGCCAGCACCTCCCCTGCGGTGGCGAGCGGGTCGAGGGGCTCGCTGCGGGACAGGTAGACCGGCCCGGCATCAAGTTCGGGGACAATCTCGAAGGTGGTGGCGCCGGTCTCCCGGTCCCCGGCGATGATGGCGCGCTGCACCGGGGCGGCGCCCCGCCAGCGCGGCAGGACCGAGAAGTGCAGGTTCACCCAGCCGTGCCGCGGGACGTCCAGGACGCGTTTCGGCAGCAGCGCCCCATAGGCCACGACGGGGCACACGTCGGGGGCCAGCTCGGCCAGGGCGTCCTGGAACTGCTGGTCCCTGGGGTGCGCCGGGGTGAGGACGCGCAGCCCCAGCTGTTTGGCGCACCCGGCGACGGCGGAGTCGGCCAGGTGGCGTCCCCGGCCAGCGGGGGCGGGCGGGCGGGTGAGGACGGCGACCACATCGTGCCCGGCCTCAAGGATCGCCTCCAGGCTCGGCACCGCGACCTCGGGTGTGCCAGCGAACAGAACTCTCATCTCATCCAATCTCCACCGGATCTACCTGTATCCGCAGACTACCCGGCCTTTTGTGCGCCGTGTGCTGGCTCAGCGCAGCCTTGGCGCGACGGGTGAGCTCGGGCCCCTCCGGCAGCGGGGCGCGCAGCAGCAGGGACCATTCCGATCCGTGCGGGGCCGGGCCGATGCGCTGAACGTCGGACCAGTCGGCCGAGGCCAGGAACCCCTCCAGGGCATCCAGGGGTCCCTGCACCCGGATCAGCTTCCCGGCGGGCGGGAACCCGGTGGCTATCCGGTCGGCGAGCTCCCGCCGGGCGGCCTCAGCCGGGTCCAGCCGGACCAGCGCCTGCAATGCCCCAGGGTCGCCCACCGCGACGACGGTGCCGCCGTCGCTGGCCGGGCGGACCAGACCGACCGCGTTGAACCAGCGCCGCAGCGCCTCCTCCGCCACCCGCAGGGAGGGGCGCTGCAGCAGCGCCTCGGTGTCGAGCAGCAGCGCCGCGGCATAACCCGACGGGGCGCTCGGCTCCGCCCCCGGGGTGGCCACGACGATCGCGGGTTTGTCCGGCACGTCGACCTGCGCCCGGTCGCCCGAGGAGTTGATCGAGGCCACACCGGGGAAGGCGCGCGCGAGTTCCTCGGCGGTGCGCTCCACCCCAACCATCGGGGCGCGCAGCCGGGTGGACCCGCACGAGGAACAGCTCCACCCAGGGTGCAACCGGCCGCACCAGCGGCACTGCGGTGGTGCGCTCGCGTCCGGGCGCAGCAGCGGACCAGAGCAGGCCTCGCAGCGGGCCCGTTCCCGGCACCGGTCGCAGCTCAGGGACACCAGGTACCCAGCCCGTGGCACCTGGACCAGTACGGGCCCCTGGGTCAGCCCGACCCGGAGCGTGTCGAAGGCCCGGGCCGGTAACCGCACCCGCCGGGCGAGCGGGTCGCGGCGAAGCTCGGCCTGAGAGTCGCCGGTGACCCGCACCACCGGCGTGATGCCGCGGGTGGCGGCGGGCGGCAGCTCGATCGGGCGCAGCCAGCCCCGTTCCAACCAGGCCTGGGCCTCGGCGGTGCGGGCGTGGGCGGCGAGCAGCAGGGCATTGCCCTGCTGGACCGTGCGGATCGCGGCCACCTCCCTGGCGTGCGGGTAGGGCGCCTGCGGGTCGGAGTACAGGTCGTCCCCGTCGTCCCACATCGCGATCAGGCCAAGATCGGGCAGGGGGGCGAAGACGGCCCCCCGCGTCCCGACCATGACCTTGGCGACGCCGCGAGTCGCGGCTAGGTAGTTCCGGTAGCGCCGCGACGGCCCGAGCCCACTGTGCAGGACGCCGATGCTGGCCGCCCCGAAGCGGTCGGCAAGGGCTCCATGCACCCGGTTGAGGTCGCGTTCGTCGGGAACCAGGACGAGAGCCGAGCGTTCCGACTGGAGCGTCGCGGCGACCGCCTCGGCGATCCCGGCGGTCCACTCCCCCAGGCCGCCAGCCACCGCGGCCACCTGCCAGAACGCCCGGGGAGAGTCGCCGCGACGCAGCGCTGCGAGGAAGCTTTCCCCCGTCGGATAACCGGGCAGAACCCGCGCCGGGCCATCGCAGGTGGGCTCGGGCCAGGGTCGCTGCGCGGCGTTCTCCGTGCGGGCGTGCCGGGGCGGCACCGCGAGGCGCACCACGTCGGAGAAGGTGCCCGCATAGTGGTCGGCCACCGCACGGATCAGCCGCACCAGGCCGGGGCGCATCACCGGTTCAGAGGAGACCACCTTGAGCAACGGGGCGAGCCGTTCAACATCGGACTCGTCGACCAGTTCCACGATCCACCCGTCGAGTCTGCGTCCCGCGAACCGGACGAGCACCCGGGCACCCACCACCGCAGCATCGCGCAACTCTTCGGGCACCTCGTAGTCGAACAGCCGGTCGAGGTGCGACAGGGGCTGGTCCAGGGCCACTCTCGCGACGGTCATGTCCATGATGCTAACCGTCGCCACCGACACCACACCCCCGGCCGGGCGTTAGCCGGGTGCCGGGGGTGTGGCGAGTCGTGACAGGTGTCGGCGTGACCGCTCAGCCGCGCACCGCGCGGGCCAGCTGGTCGGCCCGGGAGGTCTCCTCCCAGGTTGGGCGCGGCGAGGTGCGTCCGAAGTGGCCATAGGCCGAGTAGTGACCGTAGATCGGCTTGAGCAGATCCAGCTCGGCGACGATCGCTGCCGGGCGCAGGTCGAAGGTTGCCAGCACCGCCTCACGGATCTGGTCCTCCGGAACCTTCGCGGTGCCAAAACAGTCGATGTAGAAGCCCACCGGGTGTGCCTTGCCGATGGCGTAGGCCACCTGCACCTCGCAGCGGTCCGCGAGCTCGGCAGCGACCACGTTCTTGGCCACCCAGCGCATCGCATAGGCGGCGGAACGGTCGACCTTGGAGGGGTCCTTGCCGCTGAACGCGCCGCCGCCGTGGCGGGCCATGCCGCCATAGGTGTCGACGATGATCTTGCGCCCGGTCACGCCCGCGTCGCCCATGGGGCCCCCGATGACGAACTTGCCGGTCGGGTTGACGAAGGTGCGCACGCCATCGAGCGAGAGCCCGAAATCGGCGAGCACCGGGGCGATGACGTGCTGGCGGATCTCCGGCGCCAGGTGGGACTCCAGATCAATGCCAGCCGCGTGCTGGGTGGACAGCACCACGGTGTCCAGCCGGACGGGCCGATGGTTCTGGTCGTATTCGATGGTGACCTGGGTCTTGCCGTCCGGACGCAGGTAGTCGAGGATCGCGTTCTTGCGCACCGCGGTGAGGCGCTCGCTCAGCCGGTGCGCCAGCGCGATCGGCAGCGGCATGAGCTCGGGGGTCTCGGTGCAGGCGTAGCCGAACATCAGGCCCTGGTCCCCGGCCCCCTGCCGGTCGTAGGCGTCCTCGGCCCCGGCGGTGCGATGCTCGTAGGCGTCATCGACGCCCTGGGCGATGTCGGGAGACTGCGAACCCAGCGCCACCGACACCCCGCACGAAGCCCCGTCGAAGCCCTTCTTCGACGAGTCGTAGCCGATGCTCAGGATCTTCTCTCTGGCGATGCCAGCGATGTCGGCGTAGGCCTTGGTGGATACTTCGCCCGCGACCACCACGAGGCCCGTGGTCACCAGAGTCTCGACCGCGACGCGGGAACAAGGGTCTTGGCTCAGCAGCTCGTCGAGGACGGCGTCGGAGATCGCGTCGGCGATCTTGTCGGGATGTCCCTCGGTCACCGACTCGGACGTGAACAGGCGGCTCATGGCTCAGGCCGGATCTGTATCGGAGAAGGGGTCGATAAAGGCGAAACTCGGGTCGGACGCCGCGGCGGCCCGGGCGGCTGCCTCGGCCTCCGGGTCAAACTCGGTGTACACGAGGTAGCCCTGCTTGATCTCGCGGAGCGCGATGGACAGCGGCTTCTCCTGCACGCCGGCCTGGACCAGCGGGCCGACGTTCTCCAGCAGGCCCTCGCCGAGCTGGCTGTAGTAGGCGTTGATCTGACGGGCGCGCTGCGCAGCGAACAGCACCAGCCGGTACTTGGAATCGATCGACTCCAGCAGGTCGTCGATCGGCGGGTTGGTGATGCCTTCTTCGGTGTGGTTGGTCAACGGAAAGCCTTCTCAAAATCGGGGACGCTAGTCACAAGCCCATCAATGCTACCAAATCTTCTACGGCGGTATCGAGCTGATCGTTCACCACGACGTGGTCGAACCCGTCCGCACTGGCCAGCTCGCGTCGGGCGGTCTCCAGGCGCCGCTGCTGCTGGGCCTCGGTCTCGGTGCCGCGGCCCTTCAGCCGCCGGACCAGTTCGTCCCAGCTCGGGGGCGCGATGAAGATCCGCTTGGCCTCCGGCATGGTCTGGCGCACCTGTTCTGCGCCCTGCAGGTCGATCTCCAAGACTACCGGGTGACCGGCCTGCAGCGCCGCCAGGACCGGTGCGCGCGGGGTGCCGTAGCGTGCCGAACCGTGTACCTCTGCCCACTCCAGCAGCTCTTTCTCGGCGATGAGTCGATCAAACTCAGCGTCGTCGACAAAGTAGTACGACTGGCCATGCACCTCGCCCGGCCGCGGCGGGCGAGTTGTCGCAGAAACCGACACGACAATCTCGGGATAGCGTTCCTTCAGACGCAGGACGAGGGTCCCTTTGCCGACCCCGGCTGGTCCAGAAATGACCCAGACAGAAGACCTCACGAAGAGGAAGGTTACTCGAACTCTGCCTTCAGCTGGGTGACCTGGTGGCGTCCGAGTCCACGGACCCGGCGGTTCGCAGCGATGCCGAGCCGTTCCATGATCTCGTCGGCGCGCTTCACCCCTACCCGGGGCAGGGAACGCAACAGGTCAACCACTTTGACATGAGCGAGCACCTCGTCCGCCATTGCCTTGTCGAGCGCAGCGCTGAGCGTCAACTCACCTGTCTTGACCTGGTCTTTGAGAGCAGCTCGGGCACGCCGAGCTTCCGTCGCGGCAGCCCGAGCGGCTTTCAACTGCTCCGGACTCAAGCTAGGAATAGCCACGTTGTTCTCTCCTATCCGGCTGACTAGTACCTACTGCTGAGCCTGAATCTACCGGCTGATCGGTCTATCCGGTCGCGAAACGGCCCATCCGCTTTCAGGAAAGCTCAACCCATTCCGCGAGAAGCCGCTGCACCTGGCCGCGCAGCGCCGCCGGGTCCGGTCCGTGATTGAGCACCTCACGGCTGACGCTCGGCAACACGTGCTCCACCGCCGCCCCGAAGTTCGATCCAAGGTCGCTGATCCGCCCGCCCTGGGCGCCGATCCCCGGCACGAGAATCGAACCGGAGAACCCGTCGAGACTCACCCCCAGGTCACGGTGGGTGCCGCCGACGACCAGGCCGATCGCTGCGGTTCCGCTCGCCCGGTTCTCTTCGGACGCGGCGTCGATCACCGCCTGGGCGACCGGACGTCCGTCCTCGCCGCGCGCGAGCTGCACCGCGTGCCCCTCCGGGTTGCTGGTGCGGGCGAGCACGTACAGTCCACGGCCGGAACCGATCGCGGCGTCGATGGCTGGCCGCAGCGACTCGAACCCGAGGTAGGGGCTCACGGTGATCGCGTCGGCGGCCAGCGGGGCGCCGTCGCTCAGGTAGGCCCGGGCGTAGCCCCCCATGGTGGAACCGATGTCGCCGCGCTTGACGTCAAGCAGGCTCAGGGCGCCAGCCCCCGAGATGTCGGCGAGCACCCGCTCCAGCACGGCGATGCCCCGCGAACCGAAAGGCTCGAAGAACCCAGACTGCGGTTTGAACACCGCCACCACGTCAGCGAGCGCGGCCACCGTCTCGCGCACGCAACGCTCCAGCCCGGCCAGGTCGTCCGCCAGGCCCCAGGCGTGCAGGACGCTGGGCTGCGGGTCCAGGCCGACGCAGAGCCGTCCCCGTGAATCGGTGAGTTTCTGAAGCCGGGCAGAGTACATGGGGTCCCCTCAGATCAGGTGGTTGATGCCGTGGACGAGGGCGGCACCCTCGTAGATGAAACCGGTGTAGACCTGCACCAGGTCGGCTCCGGCCTCGAGCATGGCCGCGGCGTCGCCGGGCGTCATGATGCCCCCGACCCCGATGATCGGCAGGCCGGTCGCCTCGCGGAGCCGCGCCACGCACTCCCGTGACCGTTGGGTCAGTGGGCGGCCCGACAGGCCACCGGCTTCTGCTGCCAGGGCGGTATCCGCCGGGTTCAGGCCGTCGCGGCGCAGCGTGGTGTTGGTTGCGATGAGGCCCGCGGCGTCGGCGTCCTCGACGACCCGGGCGATATCGATGGCTTCCTTCGGGGTCAGATCGGGGGCCAGCTTGACGAAGATCGGTACCGGGTTGGCCGATAGCACCGCGGCCTCGCTGCGCAGCGCGCTCACCAGGCGGAACAGCTCCCGGGAATCCTGCAAGCTGCGCAACCCGGGGGTGTTGGGGCTGGAGACGTTGATCGCGATGTAGTCGGCGTAGGGCGCGACGGCGCGCAGGCTGGCCAGATAGTCGGCGGTCGAATCGGCTAGGTCGACGACCCTAGATTTGCCGATGGAGATGCCCAGCGGGATGGGTCCCGACCCACGCCGCAGGCCCTTGGCTTCCAGCCGCGCGGCCATGGCGTCGGCGCCCAAGTTGTTGAACCCCATCCGGTTGATGATCGCCCGGCTGGCCCGCAGCCGGAACAGGCGGGGCTTCGGGTTGCCGGGCTGCGGGATCGCGGTCACCGTCCCGAGTTCTGCGAACCCGAACCCGAACCATGCCCAG
>JAUMWV010000023.1:14305-30660 GCA_030529455.1 Propionibacteriaceae bacterium
CGTGGGCGGCCAGGCCGTCCTTGTCCATGCCGGAGGCGAGACCGACCCGGTTGGGGAAGGAGATCCCGGCGACCGTGACCGGGTTGCGCCGCTTGGGTGCTCCCGCCTTCGGTGCCCGCGCGAGGGCCGAGATCATCGCCTCGTGAATCCGCTCGGGGTCTCCGCCATAGGAGTTGAACAGCACCCGGCGTCCGACGCGGCGGTAGCCCTGCCGCAACAGCAGGTTCGTCAGCTGTGACATCTTCATCGTTTCGCCCATTCTTGAAGGGACCGGACGCTCCACTCGCCCCGGCGGTCCGCCTCGATGGCCTGGACCGCCGCCGCGAGACCCTGCACCGTGGTGATGCAGGGCACCTCCCGCAGGATCGCCGCGGTACGGATCTCATAGCCGTCGGCGCGGGGAGACCCACCCGGGGTGTGCCCCTGCGGGGTGTTGAAGATCAGGTCGATCTGGTCGTCGGCGATCAGCTCGACGATCGTTGGTTCGCCATCGGCACCGGTCCCCTCGGAGCGTTTGCGCACCGTGGTGACGGAGACGGCGTGCCGTCGCAGCACCGCGGCCGTGCCCGCGGTGGCGAAGATCTCGAAGCCCAGGTCGGCCAGTCGTTTGATCGGGAAGATCGCATGCCTCTTGTCCCGGTTCGCCACCGACACGAAGACCCGGCCCGACGTGGGGAGCGGGCCGTTGACCGCCGCCTGGGATTTCGCGAAGGCCTGGCCGAAGTCGGCGTCCAGCCCCATGACCTCACCCGTCGACCTCATTTCGGGGCCGAGCACCGTGTCGACCGAGGCCCCCTCGGGGGTACGGAAACGGTTGAACGGCATGACCGCCTCCTTGACCGCCACCGGCCGATCCAGGGCGAGGGTCCCCCCGTCGCCGACGGCGCTCAGCAGCCCCTCGGCCCGCAACTGGGCGACGCTGGCCCCGAGCATCACCCGCGCCGCCGCCTTGGCCAGCGCCACGTTCGTCGCCTTGCTGACGAATGGCACCGTGCGCGAGGCGCGTGGGTTCGCCTCCAGCACATACAAGGTGTCCCCCGCCAGCGCGTACTGGATGTTGAGGAGGCCGCGGACGCCGACCCCCTGGGCGATCTTGAGGGTCGAGGCCCGGATGCGGTCGATGACCTCCCCGCCCAGCGTCACCGGCGGCAGGGCGCAGGCGGAGTCGCCGGAGTGGATCCCCGCCTCCTCGATGTGCTCCATGACACCGCCGAGGTACAACTCCTCCCCGTCGAACACCGCATCCACGTCGATCTCGACCGCGTCGTCCAGGAAACGGTCGATCAGCGCCGGGGCGTCCGGGCCGATCAGCGCCGACTCCTCGATGTAGCGGGCGAGCGCCTCGTCGGAGTACACGATCTCCATGCCTCGCCCACCGAGGACATAGCTGGGGCGCACCAGCACCGGGTAGCCGATCTCGTTGGCGATCCGCAACGCCTCGGCGGCCGATCCAGCCATGCCGTGTTTGGGTGCGGGCAGCCCGGCCTCGGCGAGGACCCGGCCGAAGGCGCCCCGGTCCTCGGCTAGGTGCACGGCCTCGGGGCTGGTGCCGACGATCGGGACCCCGGCGTCCTTCAGCTCCTGGGCGAGTTTGAGCGGGGTCTGGCCGCCCAATTGCACGAGGACCCCGGCGACCGGTCCCGCCGCGGATTCGGCGCGGTAGACCTCAAGCACGTCCTCCAGCGTGAGCGGTTCGAAGTACAGCCGGTCGGCGGTGTCGTAGTCGGTCGAGACCGTCTCGGGGTTGCAGTTGACCATGACGGTCTCATAGCCCGCGGACGACAAGGCCGTGGCGGCGTGCACACACGAATAGTCGAACTCGATGCCCTGGCCGATCCGGTTGGGTCCACTGCCCAGGATCAGCACCGCGGGCTTGGACCGGGTGGGCACCTCGGTCTCCTCCTCGTAGGAGGAATAGAAGTAGGGGGTGTCGGCGGCGAACTCGGCCGCACAGGTGTCGACGGTCTTGAACACCGGACGGACGCCGAGCGCCCACCGCACGCCGCGCACCACCTCCGGAGACAGGTTTCGGATGGCGGCGATCTGGTCGTCCGAGAGGCCGTGGCGTTTCGCCAGCCGGAGCAACCCTGGGGTCAGTTCGTCGGCTCGCCGCAGGTCTTCGGCCAGGCCGACCAGGATCGCCAGCTGGTCCAGGAACCACGGGTCGATCCGCGTGGCCTGATGCGCCTCCTCGACGCTGGCCCCCGCCCGCAGCGCGTCGAACACCAGCCTCAGCCGGCCATCGTGCGCCCGGGCGGCGGCCCGCAACAACTCGGCCGGGCACGTGGCGACCGGGGTGGCGAAGTCGAACGGCGCCCGCGGGTCCTCGACGCTGCGCAGAGCCTTCCCGAGGGCCTCGGTGAAGCAGCGTCCGAGCGCCATGGCCTCCCCCACGCTCTTCATGTGCGTCGTCAGGGTCGAGTCGGCGGCCGGGAACTTCTCGAACGCGAACCTGGGCACCTTGACCACCACGTAGTCGAGGGTCGGTTCGAAGCTGGCGGGGGTCTCCCGGGTGATGTCGTTGGGGATCTCGTCCAGGGTGTACCCGACGGCGAGTCTGGCCGCGATCTTGGCGATCGGGAAACCGGTCGCCTTGGACGCCAGCGCCGAGGACCGCGACACGCGGGGGTTCATCTCGATGACGATCATGCGCCCATCGGCCGGATTCACGGCGAACTGGATGTTGCACCCGCCGGTGTCGACGCCGACGGCGCGGATCACCGCGATGCCGATGTCGCGCATCCGCTGGTACTCCCGGTCGGTCAGCGTCATGGCAGGGGCGACCGTGATGGAGTCCCCGGTGTGCACGCCCATCGGGTCCAGGTTCTCGATGGAGCAGATGACGACGACGTTGTCGGCGTGGTCGCGCATCACCTCCAGCTCGAACTCCTTCCAGCCCACGATGGATTCCTCGATGAGCACCTCCGTCACCGGGGACGCGGCGAGCCCGGCGGAGGCCAGCCCGGATAGCTCTTCCGGGGTGTGGGCGAAACCCGATCCGAGGCCACCCATCGTGAAGCTGGGACGCACCACCACCGGATAGCCCAGCCCGTCGGCGGCCGCCATGACCTCCTCGATGGTGTGGCAGATCGCCGACCTGGCGACCTCGGGCGCCCCGCCCGGGACGCCGGTCAACGAGACCACGATCTCCTTGAACCGCTCCCGGTCCTCACCGCGCTGGATCGCCTCGATCGAGGCGCCGATCAGTTCGCAGCCGTAGCGCTCCAGCACGCCGCCGGTGTGCAGCGCGAGCGCGGTGTTGAGCGCGGTCTGCCCGCCGAGGGTGGCGAGCAGCGCGTCCGGCCGCTCGGCGGCGATGATGCGTTCCACGAACTCCGGGGTGATCGGCTCGATGTAGGTGGCGTCGGCCAGCTCGGGGTCGGTCATGATGGTGGCGGGGTTGGAGTTCACCAGGACGACCCGGTACCCCTCCTCCTTGAGGAC
The DNA here is from genome assembly GCA_030529455.1 of Propionibacteriaceae bacterium. GTDB lineage: Bacteria > Actinomycetota > Actinomycetes > Propionibacteriales > Propionibacteriaceae > JAUMWV01. Next base: position 17,750 of record JAUMWV010000023.1, read on the forward strand.
CCGGCAGGCCTGCGTCCCCGAGTAGTCGAACTCGGCGGCCTGGCCGACCACGATGGGGCCCGAACCGATGACGAGGATGGAGGAGATATCGCTGCGGCGCGGCATGTCAGTCTCCCCGATGGGCGGTCATGATCTCGGCGAACCGGTCGAACAGGTGGTTCGCGTCGTGCGGCCCGGCGGCCGCCTCCGGATGGTACTGGACGCTGAACGCCCGCAGCCGTCCGTCCCGGATCAGTCGCAGCCCCTCCACCACGTCGTCGTTGAGGCACCGGTGGCTGACCTCGGCGGTGCCATAGGGGGTCTCGACCCGGCGGTCGAGGGGCGCCGCCACGGCGAAACCGTGGTTGTGGGCGGTGATCTCGACCCGGCCGGTGGCCGTGTCGAGGACGGGCTGGTTGATGCCCCGGTGGCCATACTTCAACTTGTAGGTGCCGAACCCGAGGGATCGTCCGAAGAGCTGGTGACCGAAGCAGATACCGAAATACGGCAGGCCCGCCGCCAGCACCCGGCGCAGCAGCGCGACGGGGCCGTCCGCGGTGGCGGGATCTCCCGGGCCGTTGGAGAAGAACACCCCGTCGGGCCGCACCGCCATCAGCTGGTCGAACGTCGCCTGGGCGGGGAACACATGGACATCGGCGCCGCGAGCGGCCAGCTGGGCCGGGGTCGTGGACTTGATACCGAGGTCCAGCGCGGCGACGCTGAACCGCCGACGGCCGACCGCGGGCACCAGGTAGGCCTTCCCCGCCGTCACTTCGCCCACCAGGTCGGCCCCCGCCATGGGCGCAGTGGCCCCCACCCGTTCCAGCAACGCCTCCGGGGACGCCTCGAGCGAGCTGATCCCGGCCCGCAGCGCCCCCCGCTCACGGATGTGGCGGGTCAGGGCCCGGGTATCGATGTCGCAGATCCCGACGATCCCCTGGGCCAGCAACTCGTCCTCGAGACCGCGGCGGGAACGCCAGCTCGACGGCCGGGGCGCGGGATCGCGCACCACGTAGCCGGCGACCCAGATCCGGGCGGACTCGTTGTCCTGATCGTTCCATCCGGTGTTGCCGATGTGCGGCGCCGTCGCCACCACCACCTGGCGGTGATAGCTGGGGTCGGTGAGGGTCTTCTGATAGCCGCTCATCCCGGTGGAGAAGACCAATTCGCCGAACGTCTCCCCCGCGGCGCCGAAGCGGCGCCCGCGAAATACTCGACCGTCCTCTGTCACGAGTATCGCCGCCGGACGGTTGAGCACGCTCACGGGTTTACCTGCCTTTGGCCGCGCTGGTCAATACCACGGCGAGCATTCCGTTGAGGAAGCCGGGGGATTCGTCGGTGGATAATTCGGCCGACAACGCGACGGCCTCGCCGATCGCGACCTCGGGGGCCACCTCGGTGTAGTCGATCTCGTAGACGGCGATGCGGGCCAGGTTGCGGTCCACCCGGGGCATCCGGTCGAGGGTCCACGCGGCGTCCAGGCTCGCCGAGATGCGCGCGTCGATCGCCTCCCGGTGTTCGTTGACCCCGCTGACCAGCACCCGGGTGAACTCCCGGACGGGGGGATGGCCCGCGGCGATGTGATCGTCCAGGGTCTCCAGGGCGTCCCGGCCACGCAGCTCGGCCTCGAACAGGATGTCCAGGGCCCGCTTGCGGGCCTTGGTCCGGGTGCCGTGCCGAAGGGTCGTCATCAGGACGAGACGCGCCCGAGGTAGGAACCGTCGCGGGTGTCAACCTTGACCCGTTCGCCGGTCGAGATGAACAGCGGGACCTGGATCTGCTTGCCCGTCTCGAGCGTCGCGGGTTTGGTGCCGCCGGTGGAACGATCGCCCTGCAGGCCGGGCTCGGTATAGGTGACCTCCAGCTCGACGGAGGCGGGCAGGTCGATGTACAGCGGGGTGCCCTCGTGCAGCGCCACGGTCGCGGTCTGGTTCTCCAGCATGTAGTCCTTGGCGTCGCCGACCACCTCGTCGCTGACGGTCAGCTGGTCGTAGGTGGTGTTGTCCATGAACACGAAGCCGTCGCCGTCGTGGTAGAGGTACTGCATATCCCGGCGATCGACCGTGGCGGTGTCGACCTTGGTGTCGGAGTTGAAGGTGCGGTCGACGATCTTGCCGGTCAGGATGTGCTTCAGCTTGCTCCGCACCACGGTGTTGCCCTTGCCCGGCTTGTGATGCTGGAACCACAGGACCTGCCAGAGCTGACCGTCGAGGTCGAGGACCATGCCGTTCTTCAAATCGTTCGTGGACGCCAAGAGACTGCCTTTCTCGTAGGCTGGGATTGACCGAAGACCTATCCTAGCCGGAACCCGCCTGCTCCCCGAAACGGCGGGGGTCTGGTCGGCGCGGACCAGCCGGTGCTAAGGTTCCGCCGATTCCCGCGTGAGACCCCGCCGCCTGCCCCACGTGGGACATGTGCGGCCCGGGCGTCCAGCGCTCGACCCCCGGTCCGGAGATAACCGTCCGGTGGAAAGGTGGGACGCGAACCTGACGGTAGGCCACCGATGTGGGCCGTTTGTGATCCCCTCCCGGGACCGCCCGCATAGGGTGGGAAGAGACGCTGCCGGGAGCCAATTTCCTGGTATTGCCGGAAATGGGCTTAGCCGCGGCTAGCTGGTTTGACTCCTGGTCCAGATACTAACTATGATTTCTTCGTTCCGGTGATGCGAAACCTCTGGATCTCCTCGTGATTCAGCAGATTTTCATTAGCCAGTCACAATTGGTGACAAGGAACCCGGCCTGCCGATGGTTTGCCCCCTCCCCGCAACACTCATCGGCAGGCCGAGTCTATTTTGGTCACCCTCACCCGGCGCTGGCCTCATCCAACTGGTGGTATGCCTCGGCCAGCACGTCTTCCGGCGGCCCTGAAATGATCTTCGGCTGCCCCGCGGCGACCAGCCCGACCAGGCGCAGCGCGGCCCCGCGGGTCTTCTTGTCCAGGCTCATCAGGGCCCTCAATGCCCCCCAGTCGGCGCGATAAGCCGTGGGCAGCCCAACCGCTGCCAACAGTTCCCGGTGCAGCTCCACGGTGCCGCGGTCCAGGCCGCACAGCCGGGCCGACACCTCCGCCATCCACACCATGCCGACCGCGATAGCTGGACCGTGCCGCCAGGTGTATTTCTCGTGGGCCTCAATGGCGTGCCCGAGGGTGTGGCCATAGTTGAGCGCCTCCCGGCCGATCTGAGTGCCGCTGGAGGTTCTCTCCCGCAGATCGGCCGAGACGACCTTCGCCTTGACCGCGATCGCCCGGTAGACCAGTTCCCCGAAGCGGTCACTGGTCACATCTGTCGACTCCGCCGCGGATGAACTTACCAGTTCCAGAATTGCCGGATCGGAGATGAAACCGCATTTGATGACCTCGGCTAGGCCGCTGGAGACCTCCGGTGCCGGAAGAGAATGCAACAGTTCGAGGTCGCACAAGACCGCCCGGGGCTCCCAGAATGCCCCCACCAGGTTCTTGCCCGAGGCCAGATTGATGCCGGTCTTACCGCCGACCGCGGCGTCCACCATGCCCAGCACGGAGGTCGGCACCGGGATATAGCCGATGCCGCGCAGCCACGTGGCCGCCACGAATCCCGCGAGATCGGTGGTCGCCCCACCGCCCAGTCCGACGACGATATCGCTGCGGGTGAAACCGGCCCGGGCCAACTCGTCCCAGCACCGGGCGAGCGTGGTTGTGCTCTTGGCCTCCTCGGCGTCGGGCACCTCGATCAGCAGGCACTGCCGATCGAGCGGCGCCACCATTCGCTCAGCCATGCGCCGCAGCGTGGGCGGGTGGATGATGGCGACCCGCAGCGCGGCACCCGTCAGCGCGCCGAGCTGGCGGCTGACTCCGGGTCCGATGCTGACGGTATAGGGCTCGGCTGCGTTGACCTCGACGATCATGCCAGGTGCTCCTTGATCTGTTCGACCACTTGCCGCGGTGTCAGCCCGTCCGTGCCGACTCGTACGGTGGCGACCTCGCGATACAGCGGGGTGCGCTGCCGCAGCAGCTCGATGAGCCGCGCCCGGACGTTGCCGAGCAGCAAGGGGCGCGCCCGGTTCATGCCCACCCGACGGGTGGCCTGCGCGATGGAGACTTCGAGCCAGACCACCACGCAGCCCGCCAGCGCGCGGCGAATCCGTTCGTTCAGGACCGCGCCGCCGCCGAGGGAGACCACCCCGGGCCGGGCGAGGAGCTCCAGCGCCACCTGCTCCTCCCAGGCGCGGAAGGCCGCCTCGCCGTCGTCGGCGAAGATCTCGGCGACCGGTTTGCCCGCCCGTTCCTCAATGACCAGATCGGCATCGGCGAAGCTAGTCCCGAGGTCGGCGGCCAGTTTCCGCCCGACTGTCGACTTTCCCGCCCCTGGCGCCCCGACCAGCGCGATGGTGGTCATCCGCGCTCCGGGCTGATCCGGAGCCCACGCTCGGCGAGCCGGGCCAGGTAGGCGTCGTGGTTGCGCCTCACCTCGGCGAGGGAGTCTCCGCCGAACTTCTCCAGCACCGCCTCGGCCAGCACCAGCGCGACCATGGCCTCGGCGATCACTCCCGCGGCGGGAACCGCGCAGACATCGGAACGCTGGTGGTGGGCGCTCGCGGGCTCCCCGGTGCTCACGTCCAGGGTCCGAAGCGCCCGGGGCACCGTCGCGATGGGTTTCATCGCCGCCCGCACCCGCAGCGGTTCGCCGGTGGAGATCCCACCCTCGGTGCCCCCAGCGTGCCGACTCGCACGGGAGATCCCCTCGGGACCTGGCACGATCTCGTCGTGGGCCTGGGAGCCGCGCACCCTGGCCAGGCCGAACCCGTCCCCGATCTCCACGCCCTTGATGGCCTGGATCCCCATCAGCGCACCGGCCAGCCGGGCGTCCAGCCGCCGGTCCCCCTGGACGTGCGAGCCAAGGCCCGGCGGCAGGTGCCACGCGACGACCTCGACGACGCCGCCCAGGGTGTCGCCCTCCTTGTGGCAGGCCTCGACCTCGGCCAACATCGCGGCCGAGGCCGTGGCGTCGGCGAAGCAGCGCACCGGGTCGGCGTCGATGGCGTCCCGGTCGGCCAGCCGGGGCAGGCGGGACGCCGCAGCAGCCACCGGACCGAGCTCCACCACGTGGCTGACGATCTCGATCCCACAGGCCTGGGACAGGAAAGCCCTGGCCACCTCGCCGACGGCCACCCGGGCGGCCGTCTCGCGGGCGGAGGCCCGCTCCAGGACCGGCCGGGCCTCGTCGAAGTCGTACTTCTGCATCCCAGCGAGGTCGGCGTGGCCGGGCCGGGGCCTGCTCAGCGGGGCGTTGCGGGCCGAGGACGCCAGCACCTCGGCCTCGACGGGGTCGGCCGACATGACCTGCGTCCACTTCGGCCACTCGGCGTTGGCGACCTGGATCGCGACGGGCGAGCCGAGGGTCTGGCCGTGGCGCACGCCCCCGAGGATCGTCACCTCGTCGGCCTCGAACTTCATCCGGGCCCCGCGTCCGGCGCCGAGCCTGCGCCGGGCGAGCGCGGATCTCACGTCGTCGGTGGTGACCTCGACGTGGGCCGGAATCCCCTCGATGATGGCGACGAGTGCCGGGCCGTGGGACTCTCCGGCGGTCAGGTAGCGAAACATGGCCGTTATTGTGTCAAAGATCTGCGGCGCAGTTCAGCCTCGGCCGCGTGGCGGCACTGGCCGAAGGTGACCTCGCGCCCGGTGAACCGGGCGAACTGGTCGACCGCCTGCCCGGCGAGCAGGTCGAGGCCGTTGAGGGCCTTGCGCCCGAGCCGTTCCGCGGCGAGCCCGAGCGGTGTCGGCCAGGGGTCGTAGACCGCGTCGAAGACCACCGCGGCCCCCTGCGCCCAGGCCGCCGCGTGGGGAGAGGTCGCCTCCCCCGGAACCGTGCTGGCGATCAGGTCCAGCCCCCCGACCGGTTCGTCCAGCGGCACGGCCGCCATGCCCACCCCGAGGGCCTCGCCCAGGCCGACCAGGCCGGATGCCCGCTGCGGGTCCCGTGCCAGGACGACGGCCTCCCGCAGCTCCAGGCCAGCGAGTGCGACCAGTAGCGAACGGGCGGTGGCGCCGTTTCCCACGATGGCGGCGCTGCCGACCCGGCCCCCGCCGTGGGCGCGCCACGCCCGCACGAACCCGGGCACGTCGGTGTTGTAGACGCGGGGCTCCTCCCCGAACACCAGGGTGTTCCCGCCGCCGACCAGCCTGGCAACAGCGTCCGGCTCACCGTGGGTGAGGATCGCCTGCTTGTGGGGTGCGGTGACGCTGAGGCCCACCCACTCCGGATCCGCGGCGCACCGGGAGACGAAGGTGTCTAGCCCGGCGGCCGGGACGTCGAACGCGCCGTAGTCCCAGTCGAGGCCGCACGCCGCGTATCCGGCCCGGTGGATCGCCGGGGACAGCGAATGGGCGGCCGGGTCACCGATGACGGCGCAGCGTCTGGTCATGCCTCAGGCACACTTGCCGGCATTCGCCTTGCACCAGGCATGCAGCTTGGCGACGTTCTGGTTGTGTTCCTCCAGGGTCGCGGCGAAGGCCGTCTCGCCCGAATCCAGGTTGACCGTGACGAAGTACAGCGCGTCCGAATCGGCCGGTGACACCGCGGCGGCGAGGGCATCCTTGCCGGGCGAGTTGATCGGGCCGGGCGGCAGCTGCCCCGCCGTGGACGCCAGGTAGGTGTTGTACCGGGAATCGGTGGCCCGTTCGGCGTCGGTGGTGAACACCTTGTCGTACTTGTTGATGACGTAGTGCACCGTGGAGTCGAACTGCAGCGGCATCTTCTTTTCGAGCCGGTTGTAGATCACCCGGGCCACCATCGGCATGTCCTCGGGGCGGCGCACCTCGGCCTGTACCAGGCTCGCCACCGTCAGGGCCTCCATGGGCGTGAGCTGCAGCTCCTTGGCCTTTACCTCGAACTCCAGCGCAGCGGTGACCGCGGTGAACTGGGCGGTCTGCTTGGTGAAAATCTCGTTCGCGGTGGGTTTCTCGGCGATCTCGTAGGTGTCGGGGAACATGAATCCCTCCGGCTTGCCCTCCGCCCAGGCGGGGAGGCCGTAGTCGGCGGCCGTGGACGCCGCGGTGAGGTCCTCGACGGGGATGCCGGTGGCCTTCGAGATCGCCGCCCACTGGCGTTCGACGCGCAAGCCCTCGATGATCGTGAGCCGGTTCACCACCCGGTTCTTCGGGTCGAGCAGCATCGCGACCGCCGCCTTGGCTGGCAGCTCCTTCCGGAGCTTGTAGCGCCCGGCCTGGATGCCCTTCGCGGCGGGCTCGGAGTTCACCGCCGAACGGAAGGCCTTCATGCCCCGGATGACGTTCTCGTCGATGAGAATCCCCCCGATGTCGGTCAGCGATGCCCCGGCAGGGATCGTCACGACGACCTCGTCCTTGCCCTCACCGATGTAGTCGTCGGAGGTGCGCCAGTCCATGTAGGCCGAGTACAGCTTGGAGGTGGCGAACCAGCCGCCGCCGACGAGGATCGCCAGCGAGAGCACCACCGCGAAGGCCGCGCGTGCCCGGTAGCCGATCCGTTTCCAGTCCAGGCCGTTGCCGTCGCTGTCTGACGAGTGGTTCACGAGCCCTCCCTAATCAACAGTTCGCCGAGCTGACCACGGCGTTCGGCTTCCAATGCGCCATTGAGGATCTCGACCGCGGCAGCCTGGTCGATCAGTTGCCGCTGCGCCCGAGAGTTCTTCCCGGCCTGTCCCAGCCTACGTGACGCCGAGGCGGTGCTCAGGCGTTCGTCGCTCAGCCGGATGGGGACGCCGAGCAGCGGCGCCACCCGACGGGCCTCGGCGAGGACGTACTCGGCGGCGATGCCCCGGCGCCCCTTGAGGTCGACCGGCAGCCCGAGGACGATCTCCACGGGCTCGTATTCGGCGACCAGCTGGGGAAGCCGACGCGCCGCGTCGACGGCTGGCACCGTCTCGACCGGGTAGGCCAGCAGGCCTTCGCGGTCACAGGCCGCCACACCGATCCGCGCCTTGCCCCAGTCCAGGCCGAGCCGAACCCCCGGACGCAGCTCAGCCACGGGACCTGATCGCCTGTTCGACGGCGGTGAGCGCCTGCGCGGCCGCGGCGGCGTTGGCGCCGCCCCCCTGAGCGAGGTCGTCCTTGCCGCCGCCGCGCCCACCGAGCTCGGCGCAGGCCAGGCCAATCAGCGCCCCGGCCTTCAGGCCCAGGCCCCGGGCGGCTTCGTTGGTTGCCACGATCACCGCTGGCTTCTCGGCGCTGCCGCCGACCAGCGCCACGACCGCGGGGTCCGAGCCGAGCCGGGCCCGGGCGTCCGTGGCGAGGGTGCGCAACTCGTTGCCGCCCACGCCCTCCACCTGCGAGGTGAGCAGCCGGACGCCGTTGATGTCCTTGGCCGAGGCGACTAGCGAGTCCAGGCCGGCGCGCAGCTGCGCCGCCTTGAGCTCGGCGATCTGCTTCTCGGCGTCCTTGAGCGAGGCGATGAGCTTCTCGACCCGGCCGGGAAGCTGGTCGGCGGGCACCCGGAGGGTGTCGGTCAGCCGGTGGACCAGGGCGCGTTCGGCCACGAAATGCTCGAACGCGTCGGTAGAGACCAGCGCCTCGACCCGGCGAACGCCGGACCCGATGGACGACTCGGCCAGCAGGTTCAGCAGGCCGATCTGGCTGGTGCGGCCAAGGTGCGTGCCGCCGCACAGCTCCCGCGACCAGGACCCGGCGAACTCGACCATGCGCACGATCGGCGGGTATTTCTCGCCGAACATCGCCATGGCGCCGCGCGCCTTCGCCTCCTCCAGCGGAAGCTGCTGGTCGGTGATCTCGAAGTCGTCGCGGATCGCGGCGTTGCAGCGCGCCTCGATCTCGGCCTGCAGCGCGGGCGAGAGCCCCTGGGTCGCGGCGAAGTCGAACCTCAGGTAGCCCGGCTTGTTGAACGACCCCGCCTGCACGGCTGTGGGGCCGAGGTATTCCCGCAGCGCCGCGTGCAACACGTGCGTGGCGGTATGCGCCTGGCAGGCCGAGAACCGGTTCGCGGCGTCCACCACCGCGTCGGCGCGGGCACCCGATGGCAGCTCGCCGAGCACCTGTACCTGGTGCACGATCAGCCCGGGGACCGGCTTCTGCACGTCCAGCACCTCGAGGGTGAACCCGTCTCCGGTGATCCGCCCGCGGTCGGCCACCTGCCCGCCCGCCTCGGCGTAGAACGGGGTCTCGGACAGCACCACCTCGACGGTCTCGCCGTCCAGGGCCCGGTCCACGACGGCGCCGTCCCGGATGATGCCGCGGACCGAGGACGAGACGCTGAGGTCGGTGTAGCCGAGGAACGGCACCTCCCCCGCATCCCGCAGCTCGCGGTAGGCGTCGGTGCTGGTGGTACCGCCCTTCTTCGCCACGGCGTCGGCGCGGGCCCGGTCCTTCTGCTCCTGCATCAGCGCCGCGAACCGGTCGCGGTCGACGGCCAGGCCCTGCTCGGCGGCCATCTCCAGGGTCAGGTCGATCGGGAACCCGTAGGTGTCGTGCAGCTGGAAGGCTTTGTCCCCCGACAGCGTCGTGTGCTGCGCAGCCTTGGTTTCGGCGACCGCCAGGTCGAAGATGCTGGTGCCGGACGCCAGCGTCCGCCGGAAGCTGGCCTCCTCGGCCGCGGCGACCTGGCTGACCCGCTGCCACTGCTCGTCGATCTCCGGGTAGGACATGCGCATGAGGTCACGGCTCACCGGCAGCAGCTCGTCGAGCACCGGGTCGTGCACACCGAGCAGCCGCATCGCGCGGATCGAGCGGCGCAACAGGCGGCGCAGCACATAGCCGCGGGCCTCATTGCTGGGGGTGACGCCGTCGGTCATCAGCATCAGCCCGGAACGGACATGGTCGGCGACCACCCGGAACCGGATATCGTCGGCCGGGTCGGCGCCGTAGCGGCGTCCCGACAGCTCCTCGGCGCGCGCGATGACGGGGAACACCTCGTCGATCTCGTACATGTTGGACACGCCCTGCAGCAGGTAGGCCGTGCGCTCCAGCCCGTTGCCGGTGTCGATGTTCTGGCTGGCCAGCGGCCGCACGACGTCGAAGGAATCCTTGCCTTTGACGTTGGTGATCTCCTCCTGCTGGAACACCAGGTTCCAGATCTCCAGGAAGCGGTCCTCGTCGGCCTCGGGGCCGCCGTCGGGCCCGAACTCGGGGCCGCGGTCGATGTAGATCTCCGAGCACGGCCCACCCGGGCCGGGGACGCCCATGTGCCAATAGTTGTCCTTCAGGCCCCGGGGCTGGATGCGATGGGCGGGGACGCCTACCTTGCGCCACAGCTCCACCGCCTCGTCGTCGCCGTGCAGCACCGTGACCCACACCTTGTCGGGGTGGAAGCCCAGGCCGCCATTGTGCTGCTCGCTGGTGACCAGCTCCCAGGCCATCTCGATCGCCCCAGCCTTGAAGTAGTCGCCGAAGCTGAAGTTGCCGTTCATCTGGAAGAACGTGCCGTGCCGTGTGGTCTTGCCGACATCGTCGATGTCGAGCGTACGCACGCATTTCTGGCAGCTCACCGCGCGGGTGAACGGCGACGGTTCGGTGCCCTCGAAATAGGGTTTGAACGGGACCATGCCGGCGTTGACGAACAGCAGCGTCGGGTCGTTGTACAGCAAGGATGCGCTCGGCACGACGGCGTGGCCGCGCTTGGCGAAATAGTCGAGGTACAGCTGCCGGATGTCAGCGGTCTTCATGTGTGTGGTCCCTACCTGGTCAATCAGTTCTTCGGCGCCATATTAAGCTCGGCACGCAACTCTGCTTCACGTTCGTTCATCGCGGCGGTCATATCGGCCAGGAACTCCCGGGCGGTGCTGAGCAGGTTCTTGGCCTGTTCCCCCACCTGTTCACTGACTCCGGCCGGGGTGAACCGGTGCATGATCTCCTTGCCCCTCGTCACCACCACCACGGTCAGGCCCACCCCGAGGGCGAACCAGAACAGCCTCCTCACGGGCGGGCCCCCTTCTTCGCCTGGCGTCCCTTGAACGCCCGCCGCACGCCATAGGTCAGGGCCGCGGTCTTGACCAGCGGGCCGCCCAGGGTGGCGGCGAACAGCTGGGTCAGGTTGGCGGCATTCTCGCTGACGACCGTGGCGTGGCCGGAGACCTTGGAGACGTCCTCGGTGACCAGCGACAGCTTCTCCAGTTCGGTGTTGGTCGCGGTCACGGTCTCTTTCAGCTCGTGCAGGATCGGCACGGTGCCGTGGCCGAAGTCGCGCACCGCTAGGCGCAGTTCCTCGAGCACCCGCCCGAGTTTGAATAGCGGCACGGCGGTGACGCCAACCAGGATGCAGAACGCGATGGCCGCGATCAGTCCGGCTACTTCTCCAAGAGTCATGGCTTCTCCTTGTCCGGTGACGGACTCACTTTAGTGCCCGGGCGAGCCGGTGGTCACTTCGCGGTCACCGCGGGGCGTCGCCGCCGCCGAGCAGGTCGCGCAGCACCTCCAGCCGGTCCGCGATCGCGGCCTCGGCGCCGTGGCGGGTCGGGCGGTAGTAATCGGCGCCAGCGAGGTCGTCGGGCAGGTACTGCTGCGCCGCCACGCCGTGGGGGAAGTCGTGGGCGTAGCGGTAGCCGACGCCGTGCCCATAGCCTTCGGCCCCGGCGTAGTGCCCGTCCCGCAGGTGGGCGGGGACGGTACCTCCGCGGCCCGCCTGGACATCGGCGATGGCGGCGCTGATCCCGAGGTAGGCAGCGTTGGACTTGGGGGCCATCGCCGCGGCGACCGTGGCGTGGGCCAGGGTGATCCTCGCCTCGGGCATGCCGATCAGCTGCACCGCCTGGGCGGCGGCGACCGCGGTCTGCAGGACGCTCGGCGCGGCCAGCCCGATGTCCTCAGAAGCCGAAATGATGAGGCGCCGGGCGATGAAGCGGGGGTCCTCGCCCGCCTCCAGCATCCGGGCCAGGTAGTGCAGGGCCGCGTTCACGTCCGAGCCGCGGATCGACTTGATGAAGGCGCTGATGACGTCGTAGTGCTGGTCGCCCGCCCGGTCGTAGCGGATCGCCGCCCGGTCCACCGCGCGCGCCACGGTCTCGGCGGTGATGATCTCGTCCTCGCCCGCTCCGGCGGCCGCCTCCTCCAGGTAGGTGAGGGCCCGGCGTCCGTCCCCACCGGCGAGGCGCACGATCATAGCCCGGGCATCGGCGTCCAGCCGGTAGCGTCCCCCGCCGGGGCGCAGCAGGCCGCGTTCGTGGCCGAGCCCCCGGTCGAGCAGCCCGGAGATGTCGTCGTCGGTGAGCGGAACCAGGCGGAGCAGCAGCGAGCGGGACAGCAGCGGCGAGATCACCGAGAAGGAGGGATTCTCGGTGGTGGCCGCGATGAGGGTGACCAGGCGGTTCTCGACCGCGGGCAGCAGCACGTCCTGCTGGGTCTTGGAGAAGCGGTGCACCTCATCGACGAACAGCACCGTGGGACGCCCGCGGGCGAGCTCGCGCTTGGCGGTCTCGATCTCGGCCCGGACCTCTTTGACCCCGGCGGTCACCGCCGAGACCTCCACGAAGCGCTGGCTGGTGGCCTGGGACACGACGTAGGCGATGGTGGTCTTGCCGACCCCGGGCGGGCCCCACAGGAAGACCGACATCGGTTTGCCCTCGGCCAGCCGCCGCAGCGGGGCTCCCGGACCGAGCAGGTGCTGCTGGCCCACGATCTCGTCCAGGCTGCGGGGACGCAGCCGCACCGCCAGCGGCGCCTGCGCGCTGTCGGCCCCGCTCAGCGACCCGGTCGCGGCGGGCTGGGCAACCGGATCGGGGTTGCCGAACAGATCAGTGGACACGGCCCAACTCTACGCAACCACGCCGACAGTTTCGTCGCCGCTCGTCCCGGGCACCGGGGCCGGGGACGGCTCCCCTAGACCCGCCGGTACACCTGGTCGAAGCCGACCCGGAAACGTTCGCCCCAGATGCCGTGGCCTTCCTTGCGGACACCGCAGGTGACGACCATGGTGATCTTGGCCGCCCGCGGCAGGCCGAGGATCTTCTGGACCCGGCGCTCGTCGA
>JAUMWV010000024.1 GCA_030529455.1 Propionibacteriaceae bacterium
GTTCAGCGGCGCGTTGAGGATGTCCTCTGCGGAGTCGTCGTTCTGCATCCAGCCGTCGAACCACTCGCGGACGTCTGCGCGGAACACATCGCCGGGCTTCACCGTGACGGCCGCCGGGATGTCCGGGTGCCAGCGGTTGTGCCCAACGATCTTCTGGTCGGTGAACTTCTTCGCTGAATCCAGTGGGAACAGATTCTCAGGCATGTGAGATCTCCTTTCTCCTGTTGTGCTCCGCCGCTACTGCGCGACGGATGCCTGCCTGGTGCTGGTTTGCTTCAGGATGGCCGCGGCGACGACGAAGACGACGGCCTCAGCGATGCCGATCCACAGCGCCGGGATGGCTTGCCAGAGGTCGGCGAGCATAAGGAGGGCCGGGATCGCGGCGGTGATCCAGCCCTGGACCGCGGCGACGCCTCCGGTGAACCAGGTCAGTTCCGTCTGCTCCCGGCCGAGCACCAGGTAGAACAGGAACCAGAGGAATGACCATTGCAGCCAGATCACGAAGAATGCGTAGTCGGTGTACCGGACGAGGTTGATGATGGCGAAGAAGACCGCGACGACCGCGACGAATAGCGAGTAGTAGCCGAGCCCGGTGCCATCGTGTCCCCAGGTATTGCTCATGGCGACATAGAGATAGGTGAAGCCGAACAGGTAGAGTCCGCTCGCTCCAATGATCTGGTCGGGGTTGCCATTGGCGGTGAAAATCAGGTAGGTCGGCGTCACCACCTGGAGGAAACCCACGAACCAGTTGAGCGGTGTCGCGCCGCTTCCCTTCACCAGCCCCATGAGGGCAAGCCCATTGATAAACAAAATGGCGCCTACGTAGAGTAGGCCGACGGTTCCCACGGTGTGACCTCCTTAGGTGTGCTGGGATCGGCGGATGCCACTGCCCACGGCCGTCCGGTTCAGGGGCGAGGCAGTTTCTTGGTGAGTGGATTGTGAGTGACCCGATTCCGGCGGGGCCGCGCAGAGGGCGGCAGCGACGTGACGACCGGAGGATGATCGCTGGTCTCCTTCGTGGCATCGAGAAGCCGCCGGGCGGTCTGATCTCCGAGGTTGAGGCTCGGGCACTGCAGGACGCGCGAGGAGTCCTTTTCGCAGGTATTACATTTCCTGGTGGCGGTGAGTGCCGCCATGGAAATAAAAACGTCAAAATCTCCGTGTTCTGGGCATCTAAAACAGTATGTGGGCATAGTCGCTCCTGGAAATGCTATTCCTCAATGAATTGCGTTCCTTAGGGCGAGCCTAGCAAGCTGCTCGGTCGGATCGGTATGGGTGTTGACACCCATTCTTTCCCGCACGATCAGGGTCACCGTCAGATATGATCGCTGATGCTACGCCAATCCCGGGGTCTTTGGAAGGGGGCAATGATGCTGTCGTTGGTAACACTCATGCGGAACTGTCGCGCGGTCCGGGGCGGAGGGTGTGTCCGGCGGCTGGCGGTGCACTTTCCGGGCTGGGGGTAGCCGTGTGCGGCAACTTTCCGGGGCGGGCCGTGCGGCCGGTGGGAGGCTGTGCGTCGTCCCAGTGTCAACCCAGCGGCGGCAGGCTGGCTTCTCCCACGGCGCGCATCCTGCTGGCCGACGATCACACCCTGGTCAGAGAGGGAGTCCGGGCCATCATCAACGGTTCTCCCGACCTGCGGGTCGTGGCTGAGGCGGGAAACGGGCGCGAGGCGCTGGAACTGTTGAGCCGCGAGCCGATAGATCTCGTCATCCTGGACGTGGTGATGCCTTATATGAGCGGTATCGAGGTTGCCCAGGAACTCCGCAGGCGAGGATCGCGGATTCCTTTCGTCATGATGTCGGCGGCGGCCAGCGAGAGTTTCCTTTTTGATGCGCTCAGGCTCGGTGCTATGGCTTATGTGCATAAATCGATGACGAGCGTAGAACTGCTCACGGGGTGTCGACAGGCGCTCGTCTGCCGACCGGCCCGGGTGGATGCGCGGGAAGTGACCAGGATGGTTCGGGATTATCTAGCAGATAGTGCTGAACCGGCGCCGATCGTCGATTCAATGCTCACCCGCCGGGAGCAGCAAATCGTCAAGCTGATCGCCGAAGGATATTCGGGCAGAGAAATTGCGAACCTGCTTTTCCTGAGTCCTAAGACGGTGGAACGGCACCGCTCCAATGTGCTGGAAAAGCTCGGGATGAGGGACCGGGTCGATCTGACCCGCTTTGCCATTCGGGTCGGGCTCGTCGATCCCTGAGCGTGGTCAGCGTTCGAGCGCCGGGGAGTGATCCGTGGATAGCCGGAGGAGAGCCTCGGCCTGTTCTGCCGAGAGCTCCAGCCGACAGCCCGAATCCGGCGGCGAGAGTCGGTATTCAGCCCAGTCGGGGCCTGGCAGCTCGCCGTCTGGGACGAGATAGGCTTCCTCGACCTGCCAGGGGGCTCGGGGTTCGCCGGGGGAGGGCAGGCGGTCGCGGGAGCGGGCCAGGAAGAGCAGCCACTGGGTTCCGGCCCGGCCGCCGCCTGGCGAGGGGAGGTCGTCCTCGCGCCGCACCCAGAGCGTCTGGACCGGGCCGCCGCCGTCTGGCCAGGCCGCGACGTGGCCGCTGAAGGCCAACCCGAACAGTTCGCCCGCGAGCCATTCCGCGGCGCCCCGCGACTCAAGCGCGAAGCCGGTGAGCCGCTCGATCTGCCGGTCGAGGGAATTGCGTTGCCGCACGAGGCTGGCGAACTTCTGCAGGATGCTGGTGCGCATCTATACACGCTAACCCCGCCGGTGCGCGGAGGCCATGGGTGCTGACCCGTACTTTCCCAGCCGAGAGCCGTGTGGCGCGGCGGCCGGGCTAAGCCGGTGGGCCCCCGGAACCTGCCCCGGGTGCCGAGCTGGGGGCCGTCGCGCCGACGCCTGCGAGCAGCAGCGCGACGCCGTCGTCCAGCAGGTCGCGGGAATCGTGGGGGACCCCCTCTTCGCGGACGCCCAGCTCCGCCAGCTGGTCCGCTTGTTCCTCGTCGGCGGTGTGTCCGAGCACCAGGTGGAGGACGCCGGAGGCGGCGGCCCGGGCCGTCCGCGGCGCGATCCCCGAGGCGACCAGCCACCGTTCGACGTCACGGCCGGGGGAGTCCTCCCAGCTCCTGAGCGCCAGGACGCCGCTCACCAGTTCCGCGGCGCTCCGGCGCGTCCGGAGCAGGTCGTGCAGGCGGAGCGCCCATTCCCGGATTCCGGCCCGCCAGTCGCCGGTGGGGGCGGTGGGCAGCTCGCGCAAGATCTCGTCGGCGATCGCGGATAGGAGGGTCTGTTTGTTGGCGAAATGCCAGTACAGCGCCCCGGGCTGCACGCCTAGCGTGGCGGCGAGCCGCCGCATGGTGAGGTCCGCCAGGCCATAGGCGTCCAGGATCTCCATGGCCGCCCCCAGCACGTCGCTCCGCCGCAAGCTCATGGCCGCCATCCTATGCTAGCTTGAACGGTGTTCAAGTTTGAGGAGCGTGCCGATGAATCTGCTTTCGCTGGCTGACCGGGTCATCGGGGGAGAGCCCCTGACCCAGGACGAGGCCCTGGCCGTGCTGCGCCTGCCCGATGCGATGACCTACGAACTGACCGCGGCCGCGGGCAGGGTGAGGAGGCATTTCTTCGGCTCAGGGGTGCGGGTGAACTACCTGGTCAACCTCAAGTCGGGGCTGTGCCCCGAGGACTGTTTCTATTGCAGCCAGCGCCTCGGCTCGGCGGCCGGGGTGCTGAAGTACACCTGGCTGTCCACCCAGGACGCGGTGGCGGCGGCGGAGGCCGGAATCGGTGCTGGGGCCAAACGGGTGTGCCTGGTCGCGAGCGGTCGCGGTCCGTCCAACCGCGACGTGGATCGCGTCAGCGAGATCATCGGGGCGCTCAAGAGCGGGCACCCCGAGGTCGAGATCTGCGCCTGCCTCGGCATCCTCAAGGACGGCCAGGCCGAGAAACTGGCCGCGGCGGGTGCGGACGCCTATAACCACAACCTCAATACGGCCGAGAGCCATTACGAGTCCATCTGCACGACCCATGACTACGCCGACCGCCGCGATACCGTGCAGCACGCGCGCGAGCACGGCCTGAGCGCCTGTTCGGGGCTCATCGCCGGGATGGGCGAGAGCGACGAGCAGCTGGTCGAGGTCGCCTTCGCGCTGCGCGCGCTCGGGGTGGATTCGGTGCCGGTGAACTTCCTTATGCCCTTCGACGGCACACCGCTCGCGGGGCAGGCAGACCTGACCCCGCACCACTGCGTGCGCATCCTGGCGATGGTGCGGCTGGTCCACCCGGACGCCGACGTCCGGGTCTCCGCTGGCCGCGAACAGCACCTGCGCAGCCTGCAGCCGCTGTCGCTGGAGATCTGCAACTCGCTCTTCCTGGGCGACTATCTGACCAGCGAGGGGCAGGCTGGGCAGGCCGACCTCGACATGATCGCCGACTGCGGATTCACGGTGCTCGGAGCCAGCCAGCCCGCCCGTGAACCCAACCTGAAACCGTTACCCCGCCGCCGCGGGGCTGGCACCGGGGTAAGGGCCAACGCCTGAGCGGTAGGCGCCCGGCCCGCCGGGCCGCGGCGCGCCTGTTGGGGGACTACCAGTTCGTTGCCAGGCCGTGCCCGGGCCACGGCGGGTTAGAATCGGCTGGTGAACATCCCGACCCCAGCGGCCATGCCGGGCCGGTCCGCGCACCATCGGGCGATCGCCGCGGCGATGGCCGGGCTGGAGGGCGTCGGCGAGGCGCCGCTGGACGAGGCCCTGGACCGCCTCGCCGCGGCCGCGCAGGTGCTGAGCGAAGTCCTGCAAACCTCCGCCGGAAGCGTGCAATCCGGGCTCCCGGGGCTGGAGACTAAGTGAGGCTCGACCGGGCGCTGGCCGAACGGGGACTCGCCCGGTCGCGGAACCAGGCGTCCCGCCTCATCGCGGCGGGGCGGGTCAAGGTCGCCGGGGTGGTCGTCACCCGGGCGAGCTTCGAGGTGGCTGGGCACGAGATCGAGGTGGACGCCGAGCCCTACGTGTCCCGGGCCGCCTACAAGCTCATCGGGGCGCTGGACGCCTCCGGCACCGCCGTGCCCGCCCGGGTCCTGGACGCGGGGGCCTCGACGGGAGGTTTCAGTCAGGTGCTGCTGGAGCGGGGCGCGCACCGGGTGTATGCGGTGGACGTCGGCCACGGCCAGCTCGCCGCCGAGGTGCGCGACGACCCGCGGGTGGTGTCCCGGGAGGGCCTGAACCTGCGCGACCTCACGCTGTCCGACCTCGACGGTGAGCCGGTCGGCCTCATCGCCGGGGACGTGTCTTTCATCTCCCTGACGCTGCTGGTCGAGCCGCTGAGGCGGGTCGTCGCCCCAGGCGGGGTCGCGTTGTTGCTCGTCAAACCCCAGTTTGAGGTGGGTCGAGAGGCGCTCGGCAAGGCAGGCGTGGTCGCCGATCCGGAGCTGCGGGAACGGGCGGTCGAGGCGGTGCTGACGGCCGCACGGCACTGCGGCTGGCTTCCAGACTGGCGTGGCGTCAGCGTCCTGCCCGGCGGGGACGGCAATGTCGAGCATTTTGTCCGGCTGGTGGCGCAGGGGCCCGGCCAGACCGGCTAATCTGGGCGCCGTGACCAACCAGGAACGAGCGATCGCGGTGCTGCTGCACCCAGCGCGTCCCCAAGCGCTCACCGCTGCCCGTTCGTTCGTGGCACGGATGGCCGAGCGGGGTATCCGCTGCCTGCTCTTCCGCAGCGATCTGGACCGGGTGCGTCCGGGCGTGCCGCACGCCGACCTCGCCGCGGTCGAGGACGCCGCGACCGCGGAACTCGCCGTGGTCTTCGGTGGCGATGGCACGATCCTGCGGGCCGCGGAGTGGGCCCAGCCCAGGGGGGTGCCGCTGCTCGGGGTCAACCTCGGCCACGTGGGTTTCCTGGCCGAGCTGGAGCCATCCGACCTGGAGCACCTGACCGACCAGGTGCTCAACCGGGACTACACCGTCGAAGAGAGGTTCACCCTCAAGGTCCGGGTCACCGACTGCGATGACCGTCTGGTCTGGGAGTCGTTCGCGCTGAACGAGGTCTCGCTGGAGAAGGTGGCCCGCGAGCGCATGCTGAGCGTCCTGGTCAGCATTGACGGCAGGCCCGTGTCGCTGTGGTCGTGCGATGGGGTGCTGGTGTCGACCCCGACCGGGTCCACCGCCTACGCTTTCTCCGCCGGTGGGCCGGTGATCTGGCCCGATGTCCAGGCTTTCCTGGTGGTTCCGCTGAGCGCCCACGCGCTGTTCTCTCGTCCGCTAGTGCTGGGGCCGCAGTCGTGCGTCGACATGGTCCTGCAGGAATACGGCGGACGCGGGGGCGTGCTGTGCTGCGACGGGCGGCGCACCGTCGACCTGCCGGAAGGGTCTCAGGCCAGGGTCGTGCGCGGAGACGCGCCGCTGCGCATCGCCCGGCTGTCGGTGCAGCCCTTCACCTCCCGCCTGGTCAAGAAGTTCGGGCTGCCGGTCAAGGGCTGGCGGAGCCAGCCGGAGTCTCGCTGATGCTCGGCGAGCTGAGGATCCGCAACCTGGGCGTGATCGCCGACGCCCTGGTGGAGTTCTCTCCCGGGCTGACCGCGCTCACGGGGGAGACCGGTGCCGGGAAGACCATGATCGTCGCGGGGCTCGGGCAGCTGCTCGGTTCCAGGGCGGACGCGGGAGTCGTGCGGCGGGGTGCGGACAAGGCCATGGTGGAGGGCCGCTGGTCCCTCGGTGAGGCGGCGATGGAACGCGCGCTCGAACTCGGTGGCGAGGCCGACGGAGAGGAACTGCTGACGGTGCGCCAGGTGAGCGCCTCGGGCCGCTCCCGGGCGTTCGTGGGCGGCGCCCAAACCCCCGTGGGGGTCATGGCTGGCCTGGTCGGGGACTGGGCCACCATCCACGGCCAGTCGGAACAGGTCAGGCTGGGCAGCCCCGAGCGTCAGCGCGAGGTGCTGGACGCCTACGCGGCCCCGGAAGAGCTGGCCGCCTACCGGCGCGATTTCGCCGAATACCGGCAGGTCGAGGCCGAATTGCGCGAACTGCGGGAGGAGGCGCTGGCCAGGGCACGGGAGATCGACGTGCTGCGGTTCGGCCTGGACGAGATCGCCGCGGTCGACCCCCAGCCGGGGGAGGACGCCGCCTTGGCGACCGAGGCGCAGCGGTTGCAGGCCGCCGACGACCTGCGCCTGCTGGCCCTGCAAGCCCAGGCCGCGCTGAGCGGAGGCGAGGACGCCTACGACGAACCGGGGGCGGTCGGACTCATCGGGCAGGCGCGCAAACTCAGCGAACAACTGGCCCGACTGGACGAGACCGCGCTCGGGCTGAGCGACCGGGTGGCCGAACTGAGCTTCCTCGCCAACGACCTCGCCGCGGACCTGAGCGGCTACCTCGCCGACCTGCCGAGCGACCCGCTGCGGCTGGAGGCCGTCACCGCGCGGCGGGCCGAACTGGCCGGGCTCACCCGCAAATACGGCCACGACATCGCCGGGGTCCTGGCCTGGGCCGAGGAATCGGCGGAGCGGCTGCGCCACCTGGAAGGCAGCGACGAACGGATCGCGGAGCTCACCGGGCGGCTGGAGGAACTGGACGCCGCCCTGACCCGCTCCGCCGAGCGGATCAGCGCCGACCGGGCCCGGGCCGCCGGGCGTCTCGCCGACGAGGTCCGGGCCGAGCTGGCGGCGCTGGCGATGCCCCACGCCCGGCTCGCCTTCGCGCTCACCCCGGCGGAACGCAACGCCCACGGCACCGACAGGGTGGAGCTGCTGTTCTCCGCCAACCCCGGTGCCGCCCCCGCGCCGCTGTCCAAGGTGGCCTCCGGTGGCGAACTGTCCCGCGTCCGGCTAGCGCTCGAGGTGGTGCTGGCCCGGGAAGCGGACCGGCACACCTTCGTCTTCGACGAGGTCGACGCCGGTGTGGGCGGGGCGGTTGGCCTGGAGATCGGGCGCCGCCTCAAGCGGCTGGCGGAACGCTCCCAGGTGATCGTGGTGACCCACCTCGCCCAGGTCGCGGCCTTCGCCGACCGACACCTCGTCGTCACCAAATCCAGCGACGGGGAAGTGACCTCCTCCGATGTCGTGGAGGTGAGCGGGCAGGGGCGTGCCGCGGAACTCGCCCGGATGATGGCCGGTCTCGGTGACTCGTCCGCCGCGCTGGATCACGCGGTCGACCTGCTGCGGGTGGCGCAGGGCTAAGCCAGTGTTGCTAGGGTAGCCCTGACGCGGGGTGCCGGAAGGCTGAGAACACACCCGTTGAACCTGATCTAGCCAGCACTAGCGGAGGGACGTCCCATGACCATCGCACCCGAACTCATCGCCGACCTCATCGCCCGGCTGCGCGAGACGCAGCCGCTGGTGCAATGCATCACCAACACCGTCGTGACCAACTGGACCGCCAACGTGCTGCTCGCCGCGGGGGCGGCCCCCGCCATGGTGGACAACCAGCATGAGGCGAAGGCCTTCGCCGAGGTCGCCAGCGCGGTGCTGGTCAACACCGGAACGCCGTATGAGGACACGGTGGCCGCGATGTGGCAGGCCGTCGCCGGGGCGGCTGCTGCGGGGACGCCCTGGGTGCTGGACCCGGTCGCTGCCGGTGCGCTGGCCTGGCGGACCGAGGTGGCCACGGAGCTGATGTCGGCGGCCGCACCGGCCGTCGTCCGCGGCAACGCCTCCGAGATCTCCGGTCTGGCCGGTGCCGCCGGTGGGCGCGGCGTCGATTCGGCGCACTCCATCGACGACGTGGCGGCCCTCGCCGGTGACCTCGCCCGCACCCATGGCACGGTCGTGGCGGTCAGCGGGCCGGTCGATCTCATCACCGACGGCGAGCGCGTGGTTCGGGTGCACAACGGTCACCCCATGATGACCAGGGTGACCGGGGTCGGCTGCTCCCTCGGCGCCCTGATGGCGGGCTTCGCCGCGGTCACTGAGGACGCGGTGCTGGCCGCGACGGCCGCCACCGGGCTGCTCACGGTCGCCGCCGAACGTGCCATGACCCAGGACCCCGGCCCCGGCACCTTCGCCGTCCGGCTCCTGGACGCCCTGGCCCTCGACCCCAGCGAGATCGCGGCCGCCCTGAGGCTGTCGTGACCGACTACACGCTCTACCTGGTGACCGACACTCGCCTGTGCGGGACCTACGGTGTCGCGCGCACGGTGGCCGAGGCGATCGTCGGCGGCGTCACCCTGGTGCAGGTCCGCGACCCGCACGCCACCGACGAGGACTTCCTGGCGCTCGCCCGCGACGTGGTCGAGGCCGCCGCTGGCCGGGTGCCGGTCGTGCTCAACGACCGCGTCCACCTGGTCCCCGCGGCGGGAGCCGATGGCGCGCACATCGGGCAGTCGGACCTGCCGGTGGCCGAGGCCCGGGAGCTGCTCGGCCCGGACCGGCTGCTCGGGCTGTCCATCACCAGCGCCGCCGACCTGGACCGGGCGCTGCCGCACGGCGGCCTCGTTGACTATGCCGGTCTCGGCCCGGTCTGGCCCCAGACCACCAAACCCGACGCGGCCCCACCGCTCGGGCCTGACGGGCTCGCGGCCCTGGTCGCGCGCTGCCCGTGGCCGAGCGTGGCCATCGGCGGGGTCAACCAGGACACCATCGCCGCGGTGCGGGCGGCGGGGGCCACTGGGGCGGCGGTGGTGAGCGCCATCTGCGGCCAGCCCGACCCGCGGCGCGCGGCCCAACGACTCAGACAGGAGTGGACGTGATCGTCAAAGCGCTGACCATCGCAGGTAGCGACCCCAGCGGAGGGGCAGGCATCCAGGCCGATCTCAAGGCGTTCTCCGCCAACGGCGCCTACGGCATGAGCGTGCTGACGGCGCTGACCGCGCAAAGCACCCAGGGCGTCACCGGGGTGCACGCCGTGCCGGTCGGCTTCGTCGCCGAACAGCTGGACACGCTGCTGGCCGACATCACCCCGGACGCCACCAAAATCGGGATGCTCGCTACCGCGGAGCTGGCCGACCTCATCGGCGGCTACCTGCCGCGACTCCGCCTGACGGTGCTCGACCCGGTCATGGTCGCGACCTCGGGCGACCGACTGCTGGACGAGGACGCCGTCGACGCGATCCGTCGCCTGCTGCCGCTGGTCGACCTCATCACACCGAACCTGCACGAGGCGGCCGTGCTGCTGGACGAGCCCCCCGCCACCAACCTGGACGGCCTGGCGGCCCAGGCCGAGCGGCTGGTCTCGCTCGGCGCCCAGCGCGCCCTGGTCAAGGGTGGGCACCTGGACGAGTCCGCGACCGACCTGCTGGCCGACCGCGACGGGGTGACCGCGCTGCCCGGGCGGCGGGTGGACACGGCCAACACCCACGGCACCGGGTGCACGCTGTCCTCGACCATCGCCGCGCTGCGTCCGCAACGCCCCGGCTGGTTCGAGGCGGTGCGCGACGCCAAGAACTACCTGACCGACGCGCTGGCCGCCGCCGATACCCTCGGCGTCGGACACGGGCACGGACCCGTCCATCACTTCGTTCACCATTGGAGCTGACTATGACTTTCACCGAGGAAACCTGGGACCGCACCGCCGGAATCCGCGAGGCGATCTACGCCCACCCGTTCGTGGCGGGGCTGGGGGACGGCAGCCTGCCGCGCGCGAACTTCGCCGAATACATGGCCCAGGACGCGCTCTATCTAGCCGACTATGCGCGGGCGCTGGCCGCGCTGGCCACGCAGGCGGCCGTGGCCGACGAGGTGGTGTTCTGGGCGGGTGCGGCCCGCGAGGCGATCGTGGTCGAACGCCAGCTGCACGCCGCGCACGTCGAACTGGACGCCGCCGTGATGAACCCGACCTGCCGGGCCTACACCTCCTACCTGCTCGGCCTGGCCACCCGGGGCTCCTACCGGGTCGCGGCCGCCGGGGTGCTGCCCTGCTTCTGGATCTACTCCGACGTCGGCAAGCGGCTGCTCGCCCGGGCCGGCGACCTGGCCGACCACCCCTACGGCGACTGGATCGGCCTGTACGCCGACGAGGCCTTCGACGCCGAGGTGGAGAAGGCCAAGGCGATCGTGAACGCCCTGGCCGCGGAGGCGAGCCCGGATGAGGCCGAGCGGATGCACGAGGCCTTCGCCACCGCGTCCCGCTACGAGTGGATGTTCTGGGACGCGGCCTGGCGGCTCGAAACCTGGCCGGTCTGAGCCCAACCACCCGGGCTGCCCGCCCGCGGCCAAGAGCCCGGGTGCGTGCCGGGGAGCGCTGCTAGGCTCACATGCCACCAGGTGGGGCAGATGCGCTAAGGAGGAGCCATGATCTGCGAAGACCGGGCCGAGAGGTGGCCGGTGAAGGACCATCGTCGGCTCGCCAGCGGGCGGGTGTCCTCCTTCGTCGAGGACGATGTCGTCACCCCCTCGGGGGAGACCATGGCCCGCCAATACGTGACCCATCCGGGCGCCGTCGCGATCGTGGCCTGGGACGACGAGGACCGGATCGTGGTCGTCGACCAGTACCGCCACCCCGTCGCCCACCGGCTGGTCGAGATCCCGGCTGGCCTGCTGGACCATCCCAGCGAGTGCCCGCTGGCTGCGGCGCAGCGCGAACTCGCGGAGGAGGCGGAGCTGGCCGCCGACGACTGGCGCGTCCTCACCGACATCTTCACCACACCGGGCGGCTGCGCCGAGGGCCTGCGGATCTTCCTCGCCCGCGGACTGCGGCCCGCGCCGCGCCCGGATGGTTTCGTCGTGGAGGGGGAGGAGGCCCACATGCAGGCCTACCGGCTGGCCCGGGGGGAGCTGCTCGACGGGATCTACGCGGGTCGGCTCAGCTGCCCCAGCCTCAACGCGGGGGTGCTGGCGCTGGAGGCCGCCCGCCTGTCCGGGCGGCTGGACGGACTGCGTCCGGCCGACGCCCCCTGGCCCGCCCGGGAACAGCTGGCCGACCGGCTGTGATCGCACCGGTCCCGCTGACCCGGGTGATCGAGGACTACCTCAGCCACGTCTCGGCGGAGCGCGGCCTGTCCGGCCACACCCTGGCCGCGTACCGGCGTGACCTCGGCAGGTACGCCAGCTTCCTTTCGGCGCGCGGCATCGCGGACCTCGCCGGGGTGACCGCGGTCGAGGTGAGCGAGTTCGCGGCCAGCCTGGCCTCCGGAGAAGGCGGGCGGGTGCCGCTGGCGAAGGCGTCGGTGGCCAGGACGGTCGTGGCGGTGCGTGGGCTGCACCGGTTCGCGCTGGAGGAGGGGCAGGTCACCCAGGACGTGTCGGCCCAGGTGGCGCCGCCGAAGATCGAGACCCGGCTGCCCAAGGCGCTGACCCTGGACGAGGTCCAGCGCCTCCTGGCCGCCCCCGACCCGGACAGCGTGGACGGGCTGAGGGACGCCTGCCTGCTGGAACTGCTCTACGGCACCGGCGCCCGGATCTCCGAGATCTGTTCCCTGGACGTGGACGACCTGGCCCGGTCGCTGGCGGAGCCCGACGCCGGGCTGCGCCTGATCGGCAAGGGGGACAAGGAACGCCTGGTGCCGCTGGGCTCCTACGCCCGGGCGGCGGTGGAGGCCTGGCTGGTGCGGGGCCGCCCGGCCTGGGCCAGCCGGGCGCGGAAGGCGAACCCGGCCCTGCTGCTCAACACCCGTGGGCAGCGGCTCAGCCGCCAAAGCGCCTGGGCGGTCCTCCGGCGGCGGGCCGCCCAGGCGGGCCTGCGCACCGAGGTGTCCCCGCACTCGCTGCGCCACTCCTTCGCCACGCACCTGCTCGACGGCGGGGCCGATGTCCGGGTCGTCCAGGAACTGCTGGGCCACTCCTCGGTCGCGACGACCCAGATCTACACCCTCGTCACCGCCGAACACCTGCGTGAGGTCTTCACCGCCGCCCACCCCAGGGCCCGCTGACTGCCTGGCCTCCGGCTTGGGCCCGGTGCCCAGGCCCCGGCGGCGGCATGCCGGGATCGGCACTCGGCTTGGGCCAGGGCGCCGGTGGCAACGGTAGGATGCAGCCTGTGACCGATGACGCGCTCTTCTCCGACCCCCAGTTCCAGGTGCCGACCAGCGCTGCTGCGACGAGCGCAGCCCCCGGCGAGATCGGCCCCACCGGCCGGGTCGTTCCTGTGCTCCCGGAGCCGGGCCAGGTTCCCGATGGTCCCAAGCAGGCCACGATCATCGCGATGTGCAACCAGAAGGGCGGCGTCGGCAAGACCACCACGACGATCAACCTGGGCGCCGCCCTGGCCGAGCTGGGGCGCCGGGTCCTGCTGGTCGACTTCGACCCGCAGGGCTCGCTGTCGGTCGGCCTCGGGGTCAACCCGCACACCCTGGAACGCAGCATCTACGACCTGCTGCTGCGTCACGACCAGGAGGCGAGGGACATCATCGCCCCGACCAACGTCGAGGGCCTCGACATCCTGCCCAGCAACATCGACCTGTCCGCGGCGGAGGTCCAGCTGGTCAGCGAGGTGGCCCGGGAGCAGACCCTCACCCGGGTGCTCAAGAAGCTGCGCGGAGACTACGACTTCATCATCATCGACTGCGCCCCGTCGCTGGGGTTGCTGACCATCAACGCGCTGACCGCGGCGCATTACGTCATCATGCCGCTGGAATGCGAGTACTTCGCGCTGCGGGGCATCGCGCTGCTGACCGAGACCATCTCGAAGGTGACCGAGCGGCTGAACGATGAGCTGGAGATCCTCGGCATCCTCGGCACCATGTACGACTCGCGGACGCTGCATAGCCGCGAGGTGCTGGAGCGGGTCGTGCAGGCGTTCGGCGACACGGTGTTCCACACCGTGATCCGGCGCACCGTGAAGTTCCCCGAGACCACCGTGGCCGGTGAACCGATCACGACCTACGCCCCGGCCTCGCCGGGAGCCGACGCCTACCGGAACCTGGCGCGGGAGGTGCTCGCCCGATGCCAGAACCGGTGAAGCGGTCCAGGCTGCCCGGCGCCTCCGAACTGTTCCGCCCGACGGTCAAAGCGGTCTCGGCCCGGCGCAAGTCCAGGTCCAGCAAGGAGAAAGCCGACAACGAGGGTCCTGGCATCGAGACACTCCAGAACGAAGCACCCG
The DNA here is from genome assembly GCA_030529455.1 of Propionibacteriaceae bacterium. Taxonomy (GTDB): domain Bacteria; phylum Actinomycetota; class Actinomycetes; order Propionibacteriales; family Propionibacteriaceae; genus JAUMWV01. The sequence goes on from JAUMWV010000024.1 coordinate 13,915, forward strand.
ACGCTGAAAAGCCGAACGACGACAGGCCAGAGAACGAAGCGGTCTCGTCCGGCCGGGTGCGCCACGACGAGAAGATCACGGTGTACTTCTCCTCCGACGAGCTGATCCGGCTGGAGGACGCGCGGCTGGACCTGCGCCGCCACCACCAGCTGGCCGTCGACCGGGGACGTATCGTGCGCGCCGCGGTCGCCCTCGCCCTCGCCGATCTCGCCGAGCACGGCTCCGAGTCCGCGCTGTATCACCACCTACAGCAGTGAGCCCCGAGCGTCCCGAAGCGGAACAGGTGCCCGGTTTCGACGTGCATCTGTCCAACTTCGAGGGCCCGTTCGACCTGCTGCTGCAACTCATCGCCAAACATAAACTCGACATCACCGAGGTCGCGCTGTCGCAGGTGACGGGCGAGTTCATCGCCCACCTCAAGGCCAGGGGAGAGCACCTCGACCTGACCCAGACGAGCTCCTTCCTGCTGGTCGCGGCGACGCTGCTCGACCTGAAGGCCGCGCGCCTGCTGCCCAGCGGAGAGGTCGAGGACGACGAGGACCTGGCGGTGCTGGAGGCCAGGGACCTGCTGTTCGCCCGGCTGCTGCAATACCGCGCCTACAAGCAGGTTTCGGTGTGGATCGCGCGGGTGCTGGCCGATCAGGAGAGGTCCTTCCCCCGCCCGGGAGGGCTGGAACCCCAGTTCCGCGAGGCCCTCCCCGAGCTGGTGCTCGACATCTCGCCCGCCACGCTCGCCGCGCTGGCGGCAGGTGCCATGGCCCCGAAACCGATCCCGGTGGTCAGCCTCGCCCACCTGCACGGCAGCACCGTGAGCGTGGCCGAACAGGCCAACGTCATCGCCGCCCGGCTGCGCCGCCAGTCCACCCTCACCTTCCGGGCGCTGATCGCCGACGCCGACACCCTCACGGCGGTCGCGCGGTTCCTAGCGCTGCTCGAACTGTACCGGGACGCGTCCGTGCAGTTCGAACAGCTGACCCCGCTCGGCGAACTCACCATCCGCTGGACTGGCCCCGAGGAGGGGGAGGTGCTGGTGCGCAGCGACTACGACGAGCCTCTACCCGAAGTGGGAGGACATGATGAATGAGATCACGGGGGCCCTGGAGGCCTTGCTGTTGATGGCGACCGAGCCGGTGCCGAGCGCCGACCTGGCGGCGGCGGTGGGTGAGCCGGTCGCCGCGGTCGAGGAGACGCTGGCCGGGCTCGCGTCCTGGTATGCCGAGACCGGGCGCGGTTTCCAGCTGCGCAACGTCGGTGGGGGATGGCGCTACTACACCCACCCGGACCACCACGAGCTCATCTCCGCCTGGGTCACCTCGGACGCCCAGGCCAAGCTGTCTCAGGCCGCCCTCGAGACGCTGGCGGTGATCGCCTACCAGCAGCCGGTCTCCCGCTCCCGGGTCTCTGCCGTGCGGGGGGTCAACGTTGACGGGGTGGTGCGCACCCTCACCACCCGCGGCCTAGTCGAGGTCAGCGGGAACGACCCGGAGACGGGCGCCGCCCTGCTGGTCACCACGCCCCTGTTCCTGGAGCGCATGGGCCTGAACTCGCTCGAGGACCTGCCCCCGCTGGCCCCGAACCTGCCCGACGCCGTGCAGCTGGAGGCTGAGCTGGCGGCGCTGGCCGAGACCGTCCCGGGTGGCGCGGAGGGGCCATGATGGGGTGCAATGGCTGGAGGCCTCAGCATGAGCGCCGGGTGAGCGAAGGAGAACGATGACGCAGACCGAGGGCGTGCGGCTACAGAAGGTGCTAGCCGCAGCCGGGGTAGCCTCGCGCCGCGGAGCCGAGGAACTGATCGCCGAGGGCCGGGTGGAGGTCAACGGCAGCGTGGTCACCGAGCAGGGGCGCCGGGTCGACCCCGAACGCGACCACATCCGGGTCGACGGGTCCCGGATTCCACCACCCCGGCGCCACCTGTACCTGGTGCTGAACAAACCCCGGGGCGTCGTGTCGACCATGGACGACCCGGAGGGCCGCCCCACGCTCGCCGACTACCTGCCGCGCCGCAAGGACCGGCTGTTCCACGTCGGGCGTCTCGACACCGACACCGAGGGCCTCATCATCCTCACCAACGACGGCGAGTTCGCCCACCGGCTCGCCCACCCGTCCTACGAGGTGCCGAAGACCTACCTGGCCGAGGTCGCGGGGGGCATGGACAACCGCACGATCAAGCGCCTGACGAAGGGGGTGACGCTGGACGACGGGCCGGTGCGTCCCGACAAGGTGAAGCTCGTGAACCGGACCGAGACCCGCACGCTGGTGCAGGTCAGCCTGCATTCTGGGCGTAACCGGATCGTGCGGCGGATGATGGACGCGGTCGGGCACCCCGTGGACCGGCTGAGCCGCATCGCGATCGGCCCGGTCCGGCTGCACCGCCTGCGTCCGGGCGAATCCCGGGAGCTGAGCCGGGAGGAACTCGGTGCGCTGCTCGATCTCGTCGGAATGTGAGCTTCCCAGGCTCCTCGGGTAGTCTGCGCTGGTGCGCTTACGTCTGCTCGCGGCCATGTCCGCTGTATCGGTGACCCTGCTGACCGTAGCCTGCTCCGGGACGGGCCCGGCACCCGCCTCCACGTCCGCCCCCAGCGCCGACCCAGCGGCCACGGCGACGGCGAGCCCGAGGCCGAGCATCGCGCCGTCCGCCGACCTGTCCGGCATTGAGGTTTCGGACGCCGACACCCCAGAGCTGAAGGTGCCCGCCCCCTGGGCCATCGAGAAGACCACGGTGAAGGTGCTCAGGGAGGGCACCTCCGCCCAGGTCGTCAGCCAGTCGGGCGCGGTGCGCGTCAACTACGTCGGGGTGAACGGGCGCACCGGTGAGATCTTCGACTCTAGCTTCGAACGCGGCGCCCCGGCGGACTTCGCGGTGAACGGCGTCATCAAGGGCTTCAACCAGGCGCTCGTCGGGCAGAAGGTCGGCTCCCGCGTCCTGGTTGGCATCACCTCCGAGGACGGCTACCCGCAGGGCAGCGGAGACAAGATCCTGGCCGGTGACCACCTGGTATTCGTGCTGGACATCCTCGCGGCCGAGCTGGAGGAACCGGTCGGGGCCGCCAAGGAGCTGCCGGCGGCCGCCCCCAAGGTCAGCGTCGGTGCCGACGGGCCCAAGCTGGAGGCCCCGACCGGCAGCGCGCCCACCGAGCTGGGCTCCTACCTGCTGATCGAGGGCACCGGCCAGCCGGTCGCGGTGACCGACACCATTACCGTGCGCTACCGCTCGTTCACTTGGGACGGTGCGCAGTTCGAGGACGCCTGGTCGGTCAAGCAGTCCGGAGCGTTGAACCAGCTGCTCCAGGGCTGGCAGGACGGCCTGGCCGGTAAGCCGGTGGGGTCTCGGGTCGTGCTGGCCATCCCGCCTCAGCTGGGCCTGCCGAACGGGCGCAAGGCAGCTCCGACGCTGCCCCCAGGCCAGTCGCTGATCTACGTCATCGACGTCTTGTACTCGGTGCCTACTCCATCGTGACCGGCCGCCACCACTGCGGCGTCCCGGTGAAGTCGGCTGGGAGGTTCGCGAGGGCCTCGGCCGGTGTGGCGGCGCCCGGCAGGCCGAGCGAGGCACACAGCCAGCCGCACACCGCCGCCGGGTCCTGACCGGCGGCGCCGAGGTCGGCGAGCGTTACCGCCCCGTCGCGTTTGGCCAGCCGCTGGCCGTGCCGGTTCAGCACCAGGGACACGTGGGCATAGGTGGGCACCGGGTAGCCCAGCTGCCGGGCCAGCCAGGCCTGGCGGGGCGCGGAGGCCAGCAGGTCGTCGCCCCGACACACCTGCGTGACGCCCTGTGCCGCGTCGTCGGTGACGACCGCCAGGTTGTAGGCGAAGGTGCCGTCGCCGCGCACCAGCACAAAATCGTCCACCACCCCGGTGACCTGGCCCGCGTGCACGTCGGTCACCGTGAACGATGCCCCCTCGGCGCGGACCCGCAGCGCTGGCGTCCTGGTCAGCGCCCGCTCCGAACGCTGAGCGCTCGACAGCGAGGCGCAGGTGCCCGGGTAGGCGCGGTAGCCGTCGTGCGGGGCGCTGGCGGCCTCGGCGATCTCCCGGCGGGTACAAAAGCACGGGTAGACCCGGTCGCCGAGGGCCGAGACGGCGGCGGCGTACCTGTCGAGGCGCTGGCTCTGCCACACCACCTCGCCGTCCCAATCCAGGCCCAGCCGCGCCAGGTCCGCCAGCTGCCGCGCGGCCACGCCCGGCGCCGCCTTCACCCGGGCCTGGTCCAGGTCCTCGACCCTGACCAGGAAGGACCCGCCGCCGCTGCGGGCGAGCAGCCACGCCGCGAGCGCGGTGCGCAGGTTGCCAAGGTGCAGGTCCGAGGTCGGGCTCGGGGCGAAACGTCCAATCTGAGGCACGCACCCATCATCCCCGATTCCCGCGCCATCCTGCGGTAGCCTTCGCTGCCAGGAGGCGCGATGTCGAAACGCAAGACCGAACGGCTGTTCAACCTGACCGTTGCGCTGCTGACGACACGCAATTACGTCACCAAGAACCAGATCAGGGGCCTGGTCGAGGGCTACGACCAGCACAACACCGTGGCCTTTGAGCGGCAGTTCGAACGGGACAAGGACGAGTTGCGTGCCCTGGGAATCCCCATCGTCACCGGGCACAACGACGCCTGGTTCGAGGACGAGCCGGGCTACCGCATCCCGCGCTCGGACTTCGAGCTGCCCGAGGTGGAGTTCAGCGCCGACGAGCTGACCGTCCTCGGCGTCGCCGCGACCGTGTGGCGCCAGCGGGTCGCCTCCGAACGCACCGCGGGAGCACTGGTGAAGCTGCGGGCGGCGGGCATGGAACCGGACGTGACCAGGCTCGGGATGCTCGCCCCTCAGCTCGCCGCGAACGAACCCGCCTTTGAGCCGCTGTGGGACGCGCTGGCCTCGCGCCAGGAGGTGCGGTTCGGCTACCGCGGCCAACCCCGCAGGGTGCAGCCCTGGCAACTCGTCAGCCGCCACGGCTCGTGGTACCTCATCGGCCACGACCTCGACAGAGGCGAGGCCCGGGTGTTCAAACTGGCCCGCTTCGACAGCCAGCCGCGCCCGGTCGGAAAGAAAGAGGCGTTCGTTCCGCCCGCGCCGGAGGAGATCCGGGAGCACACCCTCAAGCTGCGGCCAGCGGAGCCGACCATGCTCGCGCGCGTCGCCCTGGCGCCCGGGCTGGCCCCGGAACTTCGCCGCCGGGGACGTCCCACCGGCGAATGGCACGGCCAGGACGAGGTCTACGAGGTGGACTACGCCAGCGACGAAGAACTCGTCGCGGAGGTGTGCGCGGCCGGAGCCGCCGCCCTGCTGCTGGCCCCCACCGGGCTGCGGGAGGCGGTCGTCGCCCGGCTCAAGGCGGTGCTCGGATGAGGTCCCACGAGCAGCTCGCCCGGCTCCTTGGCCTGGTGCCCTACCTGCGCGCGCGTCGCGGGGTCAGCGTGAGTGAGGCCGCGGAGGCTTTCGGCGTCACCCGACGCCAGCTCATCGACGACCTCAACACGCTGTGGTTCTGTGGGCTGCCGGGAGGCCTGCCCGGCGACCTCATCGAGATCGACATGGACGCCGTCACCGGCGGCGGGGTGATCCTGCTGGACAACGCCGACTACCTGTCGCGGCCCATGCGGCTGCGTCCAGACGAGGTGCACGCGCTGCTGGTCGCGGTGGACTCCCTAGTGGCGGTGGCGCCCGCCAGCGCCCGCGGAGCCATCGACTCCGTGCGGCGCAAGCTCACCGGCCTGTGTGGCAGCGCCCCGGTGGGGGTCCAGATCGAGGTGGCCGCCGGGGAGGCGGGCAGGAGGGAGCAACTGCTGGCCGCGATCGAGGCGGGCGCGAGGGTGAGGCTGACCTACCACGGCACGCAGCGGACCACGACGCCCCTCGTCGATCCCGTCAGGCTGGACGTGGTGGGCGGGTACGCCTACCTGCAGGCCTGGAGCCTCGACGCGGGGGCATGGCGCAGCTACCGGGTGGACCGCATCGCCGAGGTCTCGCTCAGCGGCGAAGCCGCCGACCGGGGGGAGCCCCCGAAGCCGGGCGCCTGGTTCGACCAGGCCTCGGACCGTCTGGTGCTGCGCCTGCGGCCCGGCGCCCAGTGGGTGATCGAGTACCTGCCGACGCTGTCGGTCGAACACGACGGGCCCGACCTGATCGCCACTTTCCCGGTGCTTGCCCGGGCGTGGGCGGTCTCCCTCGTGCTGCGCCTCGGGCCGGACGCCGAAGTCGTGGGCCCAGACCAGGCGATGGCCGACGCCCGGGCGGAGGCGGCCGCGGCGCTCGCGCGCTACCTCGGGCCCGAGACCACGGGCTGAGCCCGGTTCCCCGAGACGGTAGGCTGGAGCCCGTGACGTGGTTTCTCATCTTCGCCGGGATCGGGCTGATCGGCCTGGTCATGGTCGCGTCCTATGCCGTGTGGCTGTGGCACAAGGCGGGCGACCTGTTCAGCGAGCTGGGCATGCTGGCTCGTCGCGCGGAGGAACTCGGCGATCTGATGAGCCTGGTCGGTGCCGAGGCGCGCGACTCGGCGACGGCGAAGTGATTGCATACAATGAACGCTGGTCGGGAAGTGCCTGGCCGAAGAGATGAGGTTTAGTTATGCCTGGTGGCTGGGAATGGGCGATCATTCTGGTCGTCGCGTTGCTGCTATTCGGCGGTTCCCGTTTGGCCGGCATCGGCAAGGGCGTGGGCCGCTCGATCCGTGAGTTCAAGGAAGAGGTCAAGGGCGCCGAGGGCGACAAGAAGACCGACATCGTCGACGCCGAGATCGTGCAGCAGCCCGAGATCGACAAGAACGACAACTGACGGTGGCGGCGCTCCCGTCCTGGATGCGGCCCCCCAAAGCCGCGCCAGATGGGACGATGGCGCTGGTCGACCACCTGCGTGAGCTGCGCTACCGCGTCATCGTCTCGGTGCTGGGCATCGTGCTCGGCGCCGCCGTGTGCGCGATCTTCTACACCCAGGTGCTCGCGGTGGCGCTGCACCCGTTCGAGCGCGCCGCCGCCGCCTACCGGGCCGCGGACCCGACCGCCAAGGTCAACCTGTCGCTGAACAGCGTCACGGATCCGTTCTCGCTGGTGATCTGGATCATGGTGGTCGCGGGGCTGATCCTGTCCTGCCCGGTCTGGCTCTACCAGCTGTGGGCGTTCATCGCCCCGGCGTTGCTCAAGAACGAGAAGAAGATCGCCCTGATCTTCATCGGGTCGGCGACTCCGCTGTTCCTCGGCGGCGTCGCCCTCGGCTATGTCGTGCTGCCCAAGGGCATTGAGGTGCTGCTCGGTTTCACCCCGAGCGGCTTCGGCGTGGTCAACCTGCTGGAAATGCGCAAGTTCCTGGAGTTCGAGCTGGTCATGCTGCTGGTCTTCGGGGCGAGTTTCCTGCTGCCCGTGGTGCTCATCAGCCTCAACGTCGTCGGGGTGCTGCGCGGCTACCAGCTGGGCAAGGCCCGCAAGGGCGTCATCTTCGGCACGGTGGTCTTCGCCGCCGTGGCGACGCCATCGACCGACCCGTTCTCGCTGCTGGCGCTGGCCACCCCGATGACGGTGCTCTATTTCCTCTCCGAGGCCATCTGCCGGGCCAATGACAAGCGCCGCGGCGTGACCCCGGAATCGGTCGCCGAGTTCCAGATCGACGTGGACGACGGGGCATGATCAAACACTCACCTACCGGCGAACTCAGCGGCGAGTTCGTCCGGGGCCAGATCGCGTTGGATGTGCCGCACGTGACGCTGGTGGTCAACCCCGGCGCCGGACGAGGCCGGGCTGGCCGGGTGCTGCCGATGGTCTGCGCGGAACTGCTGACCGGCCTGCCCGAGGTGCACCTGAGGGTGCATCAGACCACCTCCTACGAAGAGGCCCGGGTCAGGACGCTCGCGGCGGTCGCCCAGGCCCGCACCCCGCGCCCGGGACGCCGCGCCGACACCCTCATCGTCATGGGCGGGGACGGCATGGCCCACCTGGGGCTCAACGCCTGCGCGGAGAGCGGTGTGGCGCTGGGCATCGTCCCCGCGGGCACCGGCAACGATTTCTGCCGGGCGCTGGGCATACCCCAGAACACCCTGGCCGCGACCCGCGCCATCATCGCCGGTCACACCCGCCGGATCGACCTGACCGCGGTCACCGGCAACATCCTCGGCTCCCAGCCCCGGTTCGTGGGTTCGGTGGTATCCACCGGATACGACGCCCGGGTCAACCGGCGCACCAACGCGCTGACGCTCCCGCTCGGCCCGCTGGCCTATGGCTACGTTGCGCTCAGCGAGCTGGCGACGTTCGAGCCCGTCAGCTACCGGCTCGTCATCGACGGCGAACGCCGCACCATCCCGGCGATGCTGGTGGCGGTCGGCAACGCCGGGTATTTCGGCGGCGGCATGAACATCTGCCCGCGATACGACCTGACCGACGGGCTGCTGGACATCACGATCATCCACCCGGTGAGCCGGGCAACGCTGCTGCGGCTGCTGCCGACGCTGTACACCGGCGGGTTCGTCAAGGACCCGGCCGTCGAGCTGCTGCGGGCCCGGCGGGTCAGCGTCGATGGGCCGGGCCTGTTCTCCATGGCCGATGGGGAAGACCTGGGCGACGTGCCGGTGCACCTGGAATGCCGCCCGCGCGCCCTGGCGGTCTACGTGCCGGTCCGGGGAGGGGCCGCATGACCGGGCTGGTGGAGGACTTCGCGCAGGGCTACGACTTCGCGCTGGACGACTATCAGGTCGAGGGGTGCCGGGCGCTGGAGTCCGGTTCGGGGGTGCTGGTCGCGGCGCCGACGGGGGCGGGTAAGACCGTCGTCGGGGAGTTCGCGGTGTGGCTCGCGGCCCACCAGAACCGGAAGTGTTTCTACACCACCCCGATCAAGGCACTGTCGAACCAGAAGTACCACGACCTGGTCCGGCGCTGGGGAGCGGACCGGGTTGGCCTGCTGACCGGTGACACCGTCGTCAACGGGGACGCGCAGATCGTCGTCATGACGACCGAGGTGCTGCGCAACATGATCTACGCGGGATCGTCCACGCTGCACAACCTGGGCTATGTGGTGCTGGACGAGGTGCACTACCTGGCCGACCGGTTCCGTGGCGCGGTGTGGGAGGAAGTGATCCTCGGCCTGGCCGACTCGGTGTCGATCGTCGCGCTGTCGGCGACCGTCAGCAACGTGGAGGAGTTCGGCGAGTGGCTGCGCGAGGTGCGCGGCGAGATGGCGCTGGTGGTCTCGGAACGGCGCCCGGTCCCGCTGTTTCAGCACGTGCTGGTCGGACGCAAGCTGCTCGACCTGTTCGCCGGTGTCGCCCCGACCGCCCGCGAGACGCCGGGCGGGCAGGCTGCCCCGAAGGTGAACCCGGAGCTGCTGCGGGCCAGCCGGGCCGAATCCCTACAGTTGCGCGACGACTCCCGGCTGCCCCGCGGCCGTTCGGGGCGGGGCCGTCGCGCCCCCTACGGCTCCGGTGCCTACGGCGGCGCGACCCACGCCCGGTTCGTCGGCAAGCGGCACACGGTGTCGAGGCCCGAGATGGTCTCGGTGCTGGAGCGGTCCGGCCTGCTGCCCGCGATCTGTTTCATCTTCTCCCGGCAGGGCTGCGACCAGGCCGTGCGCCAGACCAGCGACCTGCGCCTGACCACGGCTGAGGAGCGGCGCAAGCTCGCCGGGATCGCCGACGGTCACGTCGCGGGCCTGTCGGTCGCCGACCTGGACGCTCTCGAATACGAGGACTTCCGCTACGCGCTGCTCAACGGCGTCGCCGCGCACCACGCGGGCCTGCTGCCGACCTTCAAGGCCATCGTCGAGGAGGGGTTCGCCTCCGGCGCCCTCAAGGTGGTCTTCGCCACCGAAACGCTGGCGCTCGGCATCAACATGCCCGCCCGCACCGTGGTGCTGGAGCGGCTGGTCAAGTACAACGGCGAGACCCACGCCGACATCACGCCGGGGGAGTACACCCAGCTCACCGGCCGGGCGGGACGCCGGGGCATCGACACCGACGGCCACGCGGTCGTGGCCTGGCAGCCCGGGATGGACCCCCGGGCGGTGGCGGGCCTGGCCTCGCGGCGGACCTACCCGCTGCGGTCGAGTTTCTCCCCGACCTACAACATGGCCGTCAACCTCGTCTCGACGCAGGGCCGCGAACGCGCCCGCGAACTGCTGGAACAGTCCTTCGCCCAGTTCCAGGCCGACAAACGGGTCGTCGGCGCCTCCCGGGAGGGGAAACAGGCGCGGCGGGACCTGGCCGAGGCGCTGGCCGCGGTCGAATGCGACCGCGGCGACTTCATGGACTACGCCCGCCTGCGCCAGGAGGTCTCGCAGCTGGAGGCCCGCGGCGCCAAACTGCGCAAGGCGGCCGCGGCGAGCGAGATCGCCGATTCCATCGCGGCGCTGGTGACCGGCGACATCGTGTGGGTGCCGAGGCAGGGCTGGTCGGTCGTGGTGGGCACCGGCACGGGGGAGCGGCGTGGGGCGGGCGCGTGGGTGCGCACGCTCAGCATCGACCACACCGTGCTCAAGATCGAGGCTCACGACCTGCGCGCGCCGCTGACCGCCGTCGCCCGGGTGCGGGTGCCGAAGAGGTTCTCCCTGCGCGAACGCACGGACCGGCGCACCCTGCTCGGGGGCATGTCGGCCAAGCTGGAGCGGATCGATCCGCAGCCCCCGGCCGGTGAGCGTCCGGGAGCGGACGCCGAACACGCGCTCGCCGTCGCCGCCCTGCGCAGGGAGCTGGCCGCCCACCCCTGCCACGGCTGCCCCGACCGGGAGACCCACGCGGTGCTGGCCGCGAAGGCGCTACGGCTGGAGCGCGAGATCGAGCGGGCCCAGCAGCTGACCGCAGCGGCCAAGAACTCGCTCGCCGCGTCCTTCGACAAGGTTGTGGCGGTGCTGACCGAGCTGGGCTACCTAGTCGACGAGGAACTGACCGAGGCGGGACGCATGCTCACCCGCGTCTACAACGAGCTGGACCTGGTGGCCTGCGAGTGCGTCCGGCGGGGCGTCTTCGACGGCCTGGATGCCCCGGCGCTCGCCGCGGTGCTGTCCTGCCTGGTCTACGAGTCGCGGATGGGCAGGCCGGTCCGCCCAGCGCGGATGCCCGAGCGCAGCAGCGAGCAGGCCCAGTCCGCGCTGCGGGCCGTCTGGCGCGACGTGCGGGCGCTGGAACGCGCCCACCGGATCGACAACGACCGCGAACCCGACATCGGTTTCGCCGAGGCCGCGTGGCGCTGGGCGAGCGGTCAGGAACTGGCGAAAGTGCTGTCGGCGAGCGGGCTGCCCGCGGGGGACTTCGTGCGCTGGACCAGGCAGGTGATTGACCTGGCCGGGCAGCTGTCGCAGGCCGTCGGCCCCGGGGATCTGCGCCGGACCTGCCGGGCCGTGGTGGCGAGCCTGCGCCGCGGCGTCATCGAGTACGACGCCCTGGAAGACTGACCCCGGCGGAGTTCGGGTTACCTAAAACCCGGGGGAATTGAGTACCGTTAGCGGCATGTCCACGCATCTAGATCCCGTGCACACCCGTGTCCAGGACGCGCCGGTCGCCGACGAAACACAGGCCGAGAACGGCCATCGGCTCGGACCCGCGCACCAGCCGACACACCCGCTCGCGCTTGCCCCGGTCGCCACGCCACCCTATTCGGTCGATGGCTTCGTCCGGGAGTTTCTGCATGAATTGACCACCGACCAGGGGGTGTCCCTGGAACGGTCCAGCATCAACGACCAGTACCTGGCCCTGGCCCGCACCGTGCGCAACTACCTCATGGCGCGGTGGCTCGAAACCGGACGCCAGCAGCGCGCCGCCCACCCCAAGGGCGTGGCCTACCTGTCGGCCGAGTACCTCCTCGGCCGCCAGCTCGGCAACGCGCTGCTCGCCACCGACCTCAACGACATCGTCGAGAAGGGCCTGGCTGCATGCGGCATCGACCTGGCGACGCTGCGCGCCCAGGAGGTGGAGCCCGGGCTCGGCAACGGCGGCCTGGGCCGTCTCGCCGCCTGCTTCATCGATTCCCTCGCCACCATGAACGTGCCCTGCATCGGCTACGGCATCCGCTACGAGTACGGCATCTTCAAGCAGACCTTCGTCGACGGGCAGCAGGTTGAGCGTCCCGACTCCTGGCTCAAGATGGGCACCCCGTGGGAGTTCCCGCACCCGGAATCGTCGGTGCAGGTCGACTTCGCCGGCCACACCGAGACCTACGACGACGAGGGCGTGGAACGCAAGCGCTGGATTCCGGGCTGGAACGTGGTGGGCGTGCCCTACAACTTCATGGTTCCGGGCTACCTCAACGGGAGGGTCAACACGCTGCGGCTGTGGAGCGCCCAGGCGACCCAGGAGTTCGACCTGCAGATCTTCAACGCGGGCGACTACGCCCAGGCGGTGCGGGCCCAGACCTTCGCCGAGAACATCTCCAAGGTGCTCTACCCCGAGGATTCCACCCCGCAGGGCAAGGAACTGCGCCTGCAGCAGCAGTACTTCTTCGTGGCCTGCTCGCTGCACGACTACATCTACAACGTGCTCGAACCCGGCTTCGACCTGCGCAACCTGCACGAGCGGATCATCTTCCAGCTCAACGACACCCACCCGGTCATCGCGGTGCCCGAGCTGATGCGGATTCTGGTGGACCAGGAGAAGTTCGACTGGGCGCAGGCCTGGGAGATCACTCAGAAGTGTTTCGCCTACACCTGCCACACGCTGCTGCCCGAGGCGCTGGAGGTCTGGCCGACCGAACTGCTCGGACGCCTGCTGCCGCGCCACATGGAGATCATCGAGCGGATCAACGCCGAGTTCCTCGAGGAGGTCCGCGCGGCCTACCCGGACGACGAGATGCGCGTCCGCCGGATGAGCATCATCACCGAATACCCGGAGCGGTCGGTGCGCATGGCCTTCCTTGCGACCGTCGCGGGAACCAAGGTCAACGGTGTGGCCGAGCTGCACAGCGAACTGCTGCGCGACAAGGTGCTGCCGGACTTCTCGGAGCTGTGGCCCAGCAAGTTCACCAATGTCACCAACGGCGTGACCCCGCGCCGTTTCGTCAGGCTGTCCAACCCGGCGCTGTCGGAGGTCATCACCGACGCCATCGGGTCGGGCTGGGTGACCGATCTGGAGCGGTTGCGGGAGCTGGAACAGTACGCCGGTGACACCGCCTTCGTCGAGGCGTTCACCAAGGCGAAGCAGGCGAACAAGCGGCGGCTGCACGACCTTCTCCAGGTCCGCGACGGCATCGTGCTGCACGAGGGTCACATGCTGGACGTCATGGTCAAGCGGCTGCACGAGTACAAGCGCCAGACCCTGAAGGTGCTGCACATCGTGAGCCTGTACGAGCAGATCATCTCGGGCAAGATCGCTGCCGCCGACGTGACTCCGCGGTCCTTCGTCTTCGGCGCCAAGGCCGCCCCGGGGTATCGCATGGCCAAGCAGATCATCCACCTGATCAACGCCGTGGGTTCGGTGGTGAACTCCGACCCACGGGTCGAGGGACGGTTGCGGGTCGCTTTCCCGGCGAACTACAACGTGACACTGGCCGAGACGCTGATCCCGGCGGCCGACCTGAGCGAACAGATCTCCCTCGCGGGCATGGAGGCTTCCGGCACCGGCAACATGAAGTTCGCGCTGAACGGCGCGCTGACCATCGGCACCGACGACGGCGCGAACGTCGAGATCCGCAGGCTGGTGGGCGACGACAACTTCTTCCTCTTCGGGATGCTGGAACCGCAGGTCGCCGAGTTGCGCGCCGCGGGCTACCGGGCGGCCGACTGGTACGAGTCGAACCCGCAGCTCAAGGCGACCATCGACCTCATCGCGTCCGGTACCTTCTCCGGTGGGGACCGGCACACCTTCGAGGCGATCGTGTCGAACCTGGTGTACGAGGACCGGTTCATGGCCCTCGCTGATTTCGAGTCCTACGTCGAGGCGCAAGCCCGGGTGGATGCCGCCTACGCGGACTCCGCGGAGTGGACCCGTAAGGCGATCCTGAACGTCGCGCGGTGCGGGTACTTCTCCTCCGACCGGTCCATGCGCGATTACATCCAGCGGATCTGGGACACCCCGCCGGTGCTCTGACCGGCGGGCCAGCCAGGCCAAGCGGGGTGGCGCAGCTCACAGGCTGTGCCACCCCGCTCGTCGTATCAGCTCGGGTCAGCCTGGGCTGCGGTCTGGTCTGGAGAAGGCGGCTCAGGCTAGAAGATGGCGAGCACGATGCGGGACGGGCGGGTATGCCCGCCCCCGGGGGCTCACTCGGCCGCGGCGAACTCAGCCGACACGGGCGTGGCTGCCATCCCCTTGACGTTGACCTTGGGGGCCTGCGCCGGGAGCGGGAAGAGCCGCCGCAGCACGTTCCTGCCGGGCAGCCGCAGCAGCGTCGGGCCAGCGACGACCAGGTACATCGCCGTCATGATGGACAGGCCGCCGAGAACCATCTGCCAGGTGATGGCCTCCCCGCCGATGCTGACGGCGAAGAACGCGGCCCACATGGGCTCGGAGCACATGATGACGGCGGCCTTGGTGGGCGCCACATAGGCCTGCGCCCAGTTCTGCAGGAATAGGGTCGCGGCGCCCGCGATCACCGCGAGGTAGCCCATCACGAGCCAGTCGCTGGTGGTCGGCGGCCAGACCATGCCGTCGGGAACCGCGAACAGGGTGCACACCAGGACGACGAACCCGGTCTGCGACAGCGTCAGGCTCATCGCGTTGCGGGGGGTGACGTAGTGCGCGGTCGCGTGGATGTGCACCGCGAAGGAGATCGCGCCGATGAGGGTCAGGAACTCGCCGAGCCCGAAGGAGGCGCCCTGGGCTGGGTTGATCGAGAGCACCCCGAGCCCGACGACTGCGAAGCCGATCGCATACCAGACGCGCCGCCCCAGCCGGGTGCGGAACAGCAGGGCCGCGAGCACCGGGGTGAAGACCACATAGGTGCCGGTCAGGAACCCGGACACGGAGGCGTGCGTCATCCCCAGCCCGACGGTCTGGGAGATCTGGCCGATCGCGAAGAAGATGCCCATGACGACCCCCTGCCAGAGAGTGCGGGGGCTCATGCGCAGCGAACGCCAGGAAAACAGTGAGAGCACCACCAGCGCGATGCCGTAACGCAGTGCGAGAAGATCAAGCGCAGGCATGCGGTCCATGGCGTCCTTCGTCACCACGAACGTCGAACCCCAGAGCATGGCCATCAGCAGCAACGCCGCGATTGCGAGCCGTTTTGCGCGAAAATCTGTCACAGATCAATGATAGCTAAAGAAGCTCTCTTCTGCATAACGGGATATGGCGAGAGAATGTTCTGTTCCCGGGGAGGGGAGGGGCGGTTCCAGTCACATTCTTGCGGCGGGAACACCGGGTGCTGCAGCCCTCCTCCAGCCGGGCGGCCAGTGCCTGTGCGGGTTCAGGTCGCCGGAGCCCGTGGTGAGGGGCCAGGGCTGGCCCAGCGCGGCTAGCTCACGTGCAGCACGATGGTGGAACCCTCCGGCGCGCTCTTTCCGGCGCCGGGGGTGGTGCCCGCCGCGATGCCCAGCCGGAACGGTCCTCCGGTTTCCCTGACGTCCACCTTGAAACCGGAGGCCTCAAGCTTGCTCTTGGCATCCGACCGGCTGAGGTAACGCACGGCGGGGACTTCGACCATGACCGGTCCCTTGGAGACGACGAGCTTGATCTCGTCCCCCTTCTTGCCCTCACCGGAGGACGGCGTCTGCGAGATGACCTTGCCCTTGGCGACTTCCTTGTGGTGCTCGCTGTCTTCGCTGACGCTGAATCCCGCCGCGGTGAGCTTCTCCTTGGCTTCGTCGGCATCTCGGCCCGAGAAGTCCTCGATAGCGATGGGCTTCGGCCCCTTGGACACGACTAGGCTGACCGGCGTCGCCTTCTTGAGCTTGGCCCCCTTGTCTTCGGACGAGCTGACCACGAGCCCGGCCGCCACAGTCTCGGACCACTCCTCGGTCACCTCGCCGACGGCCAGGTTCGCCTTGTTGATCGCGGTCTTCGCGTCGTCGGCGGGCAGGCCGACCACCGGCGGCATCTCGTAACGCTCCGGCCCGAGGGAGATCCACGCGGTCACGGTCGACCCGCGCACGATCCGTTCGCCCGAAACCGGGTCCGTCCTGGTGACGGAACCGGCAGGCACGGTCTCGGAATACTCCTGCTCGAAGATGGCCCGGAGGCCGCTCGCCTCCGCCGCGGCCTGGGCGTCAGTCTGGCTCACGTTGAGCATCGCGGCTGGCACCGTCGTGTAACGGCCCGAGAGGAACCACCACGACCCGAACCCGGTCAGCATCGCGCACGCCACGACCGCCGCCAGCAACACGATGCCGCGGCGCCTCTTGTGCACGGGGTCCTGGGAGACGTGCACGGGGAAGATCGGGGTCGCGGCACTGCGCACCGGGGGACTGGTAGAACTGCGCGGGGTGCGGGCGGTGGCCTCTTTGGGGCGCCACACCCGTTCGACCTGGGCCGGGGCGGGGCTCACGTTCGTCGGTGCGGCGCTGGGGGTCACCGGGGCGTTGTAATCCGTGTGTATCAAGACGGCGGTACCCATGACCTCGGCCAGGTCGGCCGCGCTGGCCAG